>CAZTDL010000074.1:0-11031 GCA_964612775.1 uncultured Lentisphaeraceae bacterium | reverse complement strand
TGCCTTCCACGGCGACTTGCGCGGTTCCGATCGCGGAAGACGTGGTCACCGTGTCCCAGTTGACAAAGGCTTTGCCGCACAACACTACGCCGCCCCATACGCCTTGAAGGTTTCCGAGTTTGCCGTAGTCATAGCTGTCATCCGTTTTGGGCACCTGTGTGCCGCTTCCATTGCGGTACCACCAAGTGCGTGTTACGGCTGATCCCGTGTGTCCGGCTCCTTTCCAAGGGAAATGATTATCCCATTCGTCCGTAAAGATGATCGGATTTTCAGCCGTGCCGTTGGCGTAGATTTTCGCGCCGCGCTCGATGATGAGCGCGCCGGGACGAAAATAAGCTCCGAACGCGTTGTAGGTTGTGACTTCATTGGCACCGCGGATGACGGTCCCTGCATCGATGGTTAGCGTTGAGCCATTGCCGATGAGAATGATGCCTTTCAGTAAATATTCGTTGTCGGCCGTCCAGTGGATGTCACCGCTTTGACGGAATACGGCGGATGCAACCGACGTTCCGGTCACTTCAATAAGTGCGGCTTGCGCACTTCCAAGTACGACGAGCACAGACGTTAAGCCTGTGAGTAGTCTTTTTGTACATTTCATGAACATACTCCTTCATCGGCCTTCCGTGCCGGTGCGGATCCTCCGCCCCGAATCGCCGCCCACTTGGACAGCAACGAACAGCGAGGAAAAGCCTGAAAATCCTGACGCCGTTCTTCCTTTGCCTGTTTTCCTCTGCCAAGGTGAAGAGTTGTCGCTTCATCCTTCGGCCCTGTGAAAACGGTCGGAATGTTAGAAGAGTCTTGTAAGGAAAATATCAATGTTGAGTTTCGATTGTGTTAAATGCATGGCTCCGCCTTTTTTGGGGAGGACCTGTGTCTCGCGGTCCCTCATCCGCTCTGCGAGACGATTCGGATGCAAGACTTCTGGCGGGATGACGCTTTGCCGCAGCCGTTCCTTCATTCTTGCAGAAAACAAACATGCGGCACATGATCGGGATACGGCGGCATGGCATAGTGATGCCGACAAACGAAACATAAGGAGGAAAATCACATGTTGTCAGGTAAAGTCGTGCGCGTCAGATGGGTCAAGATGTACCCTTCCGCTCATAATCACGTGGCCATCGGCGATGTTCTTCAGGAAACGCCGTATTATCTCACCTTGTTGTGTAAGACCTATCACTTCGGACATGGATCGGGAACCCAGCGGGCTTTTCTTGTGCCGAATGTCTGTGTCGGCGGTATCGTGGAAGGCGAAAAAGCCATTCGATCAATCCCGTGGTCGCAAATCGAAGTGATTAACGAACTCCCGCCCGAAACGGATTGGGATGTGCGGGCGCTTGTGGAGGATACGGGGCTTTGCCTGCTGGAAAACGAACAAAAAACGATCATCACCCGAGCCATGAATGTAAGGCAAGAATAAGAAACGGTGTTGATATAACGTCGCTTCGGCAAGTCGGGGTGACGTTGACTCCGGGACGTATGCAAGCGATATTTGCGTGTGGGCCTGCAGACGTGTGCGCGTCCTCCGGACGACCGTTGCCTGTGCGTTTCTCCGTTGGGCAGATTAACGCGATACTAACATTTCTCTCATGTCCGCCTTACATTGTTTTTACAAGATGTAAACAAATCACAGGCCATAAAGGACGGCAGGGGCTGTCGGGCAGGTGAAAAAGAAACGATCGGTTGAAATATGAAAATACTATTCGTTAGCGTGTCGGTGGCGACTATGGTAGGCCTGTCGATCGCTCAAAACGCGGCGGAAGCGGCAGAGAAAAAAGCGGCGCTGGATTTCGACGCCGGAGCGGAGCTGCGTTTGCGCTACGAGTTTAAAGACAGTTTTATGGACAAAGGGAAAACTTCCGTCAGTTCCGCTTCCGAAGATTACTATCGGGCGCGGACGCGCATTTGGGGAAAAGCCTCCTACGGCGATGATCTGGGCGCGTTTCTGCGTCTGGGCAATGAGTTCCGCGGTTATCGCAACAGCCCGGACAATGACAAGAACAAGTTTCCGGACGAAGTGTTCATCGACAATCTGTATGTCGACTTCAAGAACATCGGTGGTCGTGTAGACCTGCGCATCGGGCGTCAGGACATGAAAGAAGGTGCGGGACGTCTGATTAGTGACGGAACGCCTGGAGACGGTTCCCGTTCCGCCTATTTCAACGCCATAATGGCGAAGGTCAAGATGTTGGAAAAGAGCGATGTCGATTTAATGGGTACGTGGAATCCATATCGCGACGACGCGACGCTGGGCAATCCGCACGACGCCTATGACCTGACCAAAATCAAAAGCGGGAGCCCATACTCCAAAATGGATGAGAAAGGATTGATGGCTTACCTGCATTACAATGAGGTCGAGGATTTCCCCATGGAGTTTTACTGGATATGGAAACAAGAGACCCGTTTTTACGACAGTGCCGGCAAGCGCTATCCGGGACGCGATTTCCATACGTTTGGCACGCGCCTGACGCCGAAGATCACCGATAAGCTTTCGGGCGAGTTTGAGGGCGCGGTGCAGGTCGGCAATGTGGATAGCGAAGAAGGCATGGCGAGCCGCGATATCTTCGCGTACATGGTTTATGCGGGGTTGACCTATTCCGAAAAAGAAATCTTCGGCAAACCCAAATTGACGGGCGCGCTCCTCTATCTTTCAGGCGATGAGGATAGCTATTACAAGACCTCGGACGGCAGCATGGACAACGGCTGGAATCCGGTCTTTAACCGTACCGGTTCCCTCAGCCAGATTTGCGCAAACATGTACGATCAGTTTCGCTGGTCAAACTTAATCTACCCGCATCTCGAGGTCTCCGTCGAACCGTATGCGAAAAACACCGTTAAGGTTCAGACGGGTCCGATGTTCGCTGCGGAGAAGGATGCCGGGGCGACAAGCGATTATCGAGGATATTTCACGCAGCTTCGGTATGACTTCCCGTTGCTTGGCAAGGTGTTCGGAAAGCGCGGCGACGTGAAAGGCGCGGTGGTGGGCGAAGCCTTTTATTATGGCGATTATTACGCACACGATGCCGCGGATGCGGATATGGCGACTTGGGTGCGTTTTGAGTTGAACGCGAAATTCTAACGGTGGGTTTGACGGTGGCGAGCCGCCGTGATGCGCGCGTTTTTCGACAAGACAGAAAGCGAACGCTCACCGAAATCTAACGGTATCGTCACCGTGTTGTAACAGAGGAATGGTTTAATAAAAAAACAAACGGGCAGATTATGCCCCCATTAGTTAAGGAGAAGACGAAATGAAAACGATTGTGTTTGCCGTTGGATTAGTGGCCGTCAGTACGCTTATTCATGCGCAGGAAAAATTGGTGCTCGACGGTTCGACGACCGTAGGCCCGATCGCCAAAGCTTTTGCCGAGTCGTATATGCGTCAAAATCCGGGCGTGAACATCATGGTCAGTGAATCGGGCAGCGGAAACGGGGCAAAAGCTCTGCTGAACGGTACCTGCGACATTGCGAACCTGTCGCGCCATTTGAAAGACGCCGAGAAGAAGGCGATGGAGGAGAAAGGCGTGAAGCCTGTCGCTCACGTGGTGGCGTTTGACGCGTTGCCGGTGATCGTTCATCCGTCGAATAAGGTGAAGGGGTTGACGATCGAGCAGGTGCGTGATATTTATACAGGTAAGGTGACGAACTGGAAAGAGGTCGGCGGGCATGATCAGAAGATTGTGGTGATCAGCCGTGATACGAACAGCGGCACATTCGAAACATTCAAGGAGTTGGTGCTCGGTAAAGACGCGAAAATCATTGAGAGCGCGGAGTACACGGGCAGTAACGGCGGCGTGCGCCAGCGCGTGCAAATGACCAAGGGCGCTATCGGCTATACGGGGCTCGGGTTCTTGGATCGTTCGGTCAAAGCGCTGGAAGTCAACGGGGTGGTTCCTTCGGTTGAGACGGTACGGGCGAAGAGCTATCCGATCGCGCGCGAACTGTTTATGTTTACCAACGGTGAGCCGACTCCTGAAAGTTTGGCCGGTAAGTTTATGGGTCTGAGCCGCACGGATAAGGGGCGCGAGATCATCGAGGAGATTGGGTTTGTGCCGGTTCCGTCCGGCAAGTGATGCTGTTTCTTCAATATGGCGCGCGGTGTTCCCGTTGCGGGGACCGCGCCTGATGGGGACGAATCGCCATTGAGAAAGCAGGATGGGTCTACTCCATGCAAATGTGCGAAAAAATGATACTTTCTTCTGGCGAACTGACCCGCCGGAAGTTGTTTGGTATGGCGGGCCGTTTCATCCTCTTAGGTGTCACATCCGTGGCGGCGATCGCGGTGCTGTCCATAATTTATTTCATTGCGCGAGACGCTTTGCCGTTCTTTTTGGATAACGGGTTTAAAGAATTCTTTTTTTCACAGTCTTGGTATCCCGCGTATGAACCGCCACAGTTTGGCGCGGCCTCAATCTTTTTCGGCAGTTTTCTGGTGACGGGTACGGCGGTTGTTTTAGCTGTTCCTCCCGGCATTTTCGCGGCGCTCTGCATGAGCGACATCTTGCCGTTCAACGTGAGTCAGGTGATGAAGCCTGTGATAGAAATGTTGGCGGCCATTCCCTCTGTTGTCTATGGCTTCTTTGCGCTGGCTGTGGTTGCGCCTTTTCTGCAAAATGCGGGGCGTTGGTTGCCGGGGAACTTTGAGATCACCAGCGGGGTGAATGCGCTGACCGCCTCGGTGATTCTGGGCGTGATGGCTTTACCGACCATCGTAAGCGTCTCGGAAGACGCGCTCCAAGCGGCGGGGCGTGAACTTCGCGAGGGCAGTTATGCGCTGGGGGCTACGCGTGCCGAGACGTTAATCAAAGTGGTGATCCCCGCCGCTGTGAGCGGCATCTGTTCAGCCGTATTGCTGGGCATCATGCGGGCGCTGGGCGAGACCATGGTGGTGTGGATGGCGTCCGGCAATGCGGCACAAATCCCCAAACCGTGGTACAACCTGCTGCAACCCGTGCGCACGCTGACGGCTACGATCGCGGGGGACATGGGCGAGGCCGATCAGACGACGGGCTCGTCGCATTATCATGTGCTTTTCGCCATGGGGCTCTGTTTGCTGCTTTTTAGCTTCGCATGCAACCTCGCGGGGGAGTGGATTGTGACGCGTCAACGTAAACGTTTGAGGGGAGGTTGAGCCTATGCGGATGACTTCCCGAAAGTTGTTTGACCATGTGTTTACGGCCGGAGGGTATCTGGCCGTGGCGGTGATGACACTGTTTCTGTTATGGGTACTTGTCCCCGTTTTTGTCAAAGGTGCCGGCGCGTATGTGTTTATGGGAACCGTCGAATATCGGCGGATGATGCTGGGCCAGTTCGGAAGGGGCAATGAACAGCGTATGGCCGCGGAGTGGGCTGATGTTCAACACGCTAGAAAACCGATCTATGATGCAATGGCCGCTTTTGAGCGAGAATTGCCCGATTTGCCTCCCGCACGGCGCAAGGAACTGAAACCGGCTTTTCAAGCGGTACGAGAGGGTGTGGCCGTGCTGTTTGGACCTGCGCCGGGTGAACCTTTGCCCGCGTTGACGCGCGCGAATTACGGGCAAACGCGTTGGATGAAAGCAAAGGCCAAGGTTGCGAATGTGCTCTTTGAGGAAACCTGGGATTATTCGGGTGCCGAGAGCCGAAAAGTGTTGGTGCCGAGGCGACCGCTGTTCGAGGGCACCGCGCTGGCCCCCATTTTCCCTCTTTTTCAGAACGACTTGCGCACGCTGTTGCGTCCTCGCCTGACCTTTTATCCGCGCTTCCTCACCGATTCATCGATCGATGCGCATTTCTTCGGCGGAATCGGCCCCGAAGTTCTGGGGACGGTCTATCTGGCGTTGGGAGCTATGATGATCGCCATACCGTTGGGCATCGTCGCCGCGGTCTATTTTCAGGAATATGCGCGGGAGGGGCTCGTCTTGACGTTTCTGCGCTCATGCGTAAACACGCTGGCGGGCGTTCCGAGTGTGGTGTTCGGCTTGTTCGGCCTAGCCTTTTTCATCAACACGATACACATCTCGCCCGGGAAAAGCGTGTTGGCGGGCGCGCTCACCTTGGCTTTGTTGGTGTTGCCGACCGTTATCCGCTCGTCGGAAGAGGCGATTGCGGCGGTACCTCGCTCTTATAAAGAGGGGGCTCTCGCGTTGGGCGCCGGACAGTGGCGAACCATTTTGACGGTGATTCTGCCCGCGTCTTTGCCAGGGATACTCACCGGTATCGTGATCAGCATGGGGCGCGCGGCGGGCGAGACGGCTCCGATCATTTTTACTGCGGCGGTCAGTGTGGGCAAGTTGGTCAGTCCCTCTGAGCTTTTGACCCAACCGACGCCGGCGCTTTCGTGGAATCTGTATAACCTTTGCACGGAACATGAGGCGGTGGAGGAGATCCGGCATGTTCAATATGGAATGGCGGCCACACTGGTGCTGATTGTTCTGACTTTGAATCTGACGGCGATACTGATCCGGGCGCGCGTGGCCAAACGGCTGAAAGGATAGGAACCGGAGGAAGGCGGCCTTGGAATTGGACGTGTGGCTTAGACCGGCATTTTCGTTGGACGAGAACGGGGAGGAATGATGGAATCGATGAAACAAACGATGAGGGCACATGCCGAAGCCCAGGCATTTTCTGTTTTTTACGGTGCTTGCGAGGCTGTGAAGGGGGTGAACCTTGCGATTCCTTCAGGCCGGATAACGGCTGTGATCGGGCCGAGCGGGTGCGGCAAGAGCACCTTTTTACGGGCGATTAACCGCATGAATGATTTGATTCCCGGATGTCGAACCGCGGGAAAACTGATGTTTGACGGTCAGAACGTCTATGGCGATGATGTTGACACGGCCGTGCTGCGGCGCAGAATCGGTATGGTTTTCCAGAAGCCGAATCCGTTCCCGAAGTCCATCTACGACAATGTGGCATACGGGCCGAGGTTGCATGGGAATCATTCGAAAAGCGAGCTGGACGCGCTTGTTGAGGAAAGCCTTGTTGGCGCGGCGCTGTGGGATGAGGTCAAGGATCGGTTGAACAAAAACGCTTTGGGCCTTTCAGGCGGGCAGGCTCAGCGGCTTTGTCTGGCGCGGGCTTTGGCCGTTCGTCCTGAAATCTTACTGATGGATGAGCCGACCTCGGCCCTGGACCCTAAGGCGACTGCGCGTATCGAAGAGCTGATTGTGCAGTTGCGCGGCCGTTATACGATCGCGATCGTCACGCACAACATGCAGCAAGCCGCGCGTGTTTCAGATATGACGGCTTTTTTTTATGAGGGCAATCTTGTAGAATTCGCGGAAACGGAAGCGCTTTTTACACGGCCCCGCGAAAAGCGAACAGAGGATTATATCACCGGCCGTTTCGGGTGAGATTATTCTGGGAGGTGACGAATGAATGCGATTTTTGCACGTGAGAGCGAATTGCTGAAGGAAAACATCCTGCGGCTTGCGGGCGAGGTGGAAATGCGGCTGTCTGAGGTTCTTAAGGCTTCCGAGCGGCGTGATAAGAGCACGCTTCAGATGTGGATGGACCTCGATGGCGAGATCGACGAACGCGAGGTTCAGATTGAGGAGGATTGCCTGAAGATCCTTGCCTTGCATCAGCCCGTCGCGAGAGATTTGCGCTTTGTTGTGGCCGTGCTCAAAATCAATAACGACTTGGAGCGCATCGGAGACATCGTCGTGAATGTCGCTGAGCGCGGTTTAAGGCTGGCCGATTTTCCCGTGACGGACTATCAGGAGAAGTTGATACAGATGGGGCGCGTTGGGCGTGAAATGCTGAAGGAAAGTCTTGATGCGCTGATCGGCCTCGATGTCCATAAGGCAATCGCCGTGATCGCACGCGACGAGGAGTTGGACCGTATGAACCGAGAAATCATTCAAAGCGTGATCGCGCGGGCAATGCCTGCGAATACGGGTGCCATGACAGAGTCGCTGATCCTGACGCATAGCGTCGCGCGTGACTTGGAGAGGGTCGGCGACCATGCGACCAACATCGCGGAGGATGTGGCTTATCTGGTGGACGGCACAATCATTCGTCATAAAAGTGGTCCGGTGAAGTAGAAGGGGTAAAGCGTCTGCGGGACCATCGAAAAAAGACCTGTAATCACCTAAGGAGCGCATATGGCACATGAGACGTTGCTGATTGTTGAAGACGAGGCGGATATCCGAGAATTGCTCCGGTACAATTTGGAGCGAGAGGGGTATAAGGTGTTGGAAAGCGGTTCCGCCGAGGAGGCGAAGAAGATTCTTGAGAAAACGGTTCCAGACCTGATTCTGCTGGATCTGATGTTGCCCGGGACGGATGGCTATGCGTTGTGCCGGGCGGTACGTGCGGAGGAACGGACCGCCAAGGTCCCGGTGATCATGGTGACGGCGCGTAATGAGGATGCCGATGTGGTGGCCGGACTTGAGGTGGGGGCTGACGATTATGTGACCAAGCCGTTTAGCGCGCGGATAGTCGCCGCTCGCGTGCGCGCGGTTCTTCGGCGCGCCACCGTTGAACCGGGAGACGAGAAGGATATCCTGTTGTGCGGCCCGATAGAGATTGATCGCACGCATCATACCGTTAAGATTGATGGTAAACCGTTGGTGTTGACGCTGTCTGAGTTCAAAACGCTGGACCTGTTTATGAAACGTCCGGGCGTCGTTTTCTCGCGCTATCAAATCGTCGACGAGGTGCATGGTGAAGATTATCCGGTGACGGATCGTTCGGTCGATGTTCAGATCGTGGGGTTGAGGCGCAAACTCGGACACTACGGTGAGAGGATCGAAACCGTCCGTGGCGTGGGGTACCGGATGAAGGCGGAATAAGACATGAAAAAACGGATGTTGTTCTGGCAGTTTTTCGGTACGCATATCCTGATCCTTTTTGCCTCTATCGGCTTTGTTGCGCTTTACACATGGCATGCGAGCCGGGTTTCCTTCCATCGGCAATGGGTACGCGAACTGGAAATCCAGTCACGTTTGGTGGCGGCTCTTTTACCGGACGACAACGGATCGGTTGATGAGCGGTTGATCGCCGGATTTTTCGAGCGGTTGGGCAAGGTGGATGAAAATCGTTTCACGCTTATTCTGCCTGATGGCAAAGTGGTGGGGGATTCGGATGCCGATTCCAAACTGATGATGTCGCATATTGACCGTCCCGAGGTGATTCAGGCGATGAAAAGCGGTCAAGGAATGAGTCGGCGGTATAGTTCCAGCATCGGGAAACAGATGTTGTATTTGGCACAGCGGGTGCCGCGTGAGGGACCGATGAGGGTGATCGTTCGCGTCGCCGTCCCCGTACAGACGATGTCTCGCGAGAGGAACGCCGCAGATCGGGTGCTTCTGGTTTTCTTGCTGGTTGTGTTTAGTTCGACGCTGATGCTTAGCTATGGCGCGGCGCGGCGTATTATCGGCCCGGTTTCAGATCTCCAGAAGGGTTTGAAACGGATCGGAGAAGGTGAACTCGCTTATCGTTTGTCGATTCCCGCTGTGCCGCACTTGGCGGAACTCGCAAGGTCCATCAATCAGACCGCCGAACGTCTGCAAAAGGATATGTTGGCGTTGGATGAGGAACGTAATTTGAGGACCTTGATTCTGGCCAATATGTCGCGGGGCGTCATCGCGCTCGATCAGCGTCATGCGATATTGGATATGAACGATTCGGCGAAGCGGCTTTTGAATCTCAGCATACCGTCGCCGGAGGGGGCGCTGATCGGCGAAGTTGTCCGGTATCCGGAGATTCTGTCGCTGATTGAGAAAAGCGAACGCAGCGAGACCCTGATCGAAAAGGAGATGACGACCGGCGGCGACAACGAGGTGCTGTTGAATCTGCGGGCTTCCCCGTTAAAGGACGTGGCTGGCGAAAGAATCGGCACGTTGCTGATGCTGGGTGATGTGACACTGCTGCGGCGGTTGGAAACGGTGCGTCAGGATTTTGTCGCGAACGTGTCTCACGAGTTGCGCACGCCGGTGACATCGATCAAAGGGTTTGCGGAAACGCTTCTTGATGGCGCGGTCAAGGACGCTGAAACGGCCGAGCGTTTTCTCAAAATCATTGTCCGGCAGTCAAATCAACTGGAATCGATTATCCGTGATCTGCTGGAGCTGTCGCGGCTGGAAAACCGGTCGGCGCAGACGCTGGATCGCCAGATGACGCCAGTCGCCGAGCTCCTTCGGAATTCGGTTGAGCTTTGTCAGGGCCGCGCTGATGCGCGAGGGGTCGCGCTTGCTGTCTCGTGCGAGGATGGATTGTCCGCGGTGGTCCATGCGGGCTTGATGGAACAGGCGCTGACGAATTTGATCGATAACGCCATCACATACGGCTCAAGCGGTTCAAAAAACGCAAAGGTCGATATCGAGGCCGTAAGCGATGGACTCTCGATTCGGATCACGGTGCGTGATTACGGGGTCGGCATCGAGCATAAGCATTTGGACCGGTTGTTTGAACGGTTTTATCGCGTAGACAAAGGCCGGAGCCGCGAATTGGGAGGCACCGGCTTAGGTTTGGCGATCGTTAAGCACATTGTCCTGATGCATAACGGTACGGTCGGCGTTGACAGCGAGCTCGGCAAGGGCTCTGTTTTTACCATCCGCCTGCCCGTGTGAGTAACGGCGTTCTCCGCATGCGCAGCACGCGGGTGTCGAGTGGACGGTTTATGATGGCATTCCGCGAGAAGAAGTTCTTCGTCGGAATGAATGTTTGACGTATCCTAAAGACGTGATATTGACGTTCGTCCGGATGTGTTGCGCAAAAACCTTGAGCCTTGCAATGTCGTCTTTCCGGATGCGAAAAGACGGGTTTCTATGCGCGCCTTTATACGTTAAGGCAGGATCGTCTTGCCGTAGGAATGAGCGGACAGAGTGCCCGCTAAACCATTGAACGTCCATGGCTGATCGCGGTTGGTCCAGTTGACCAGAATCAACGCTTTCTTCCCGTCGGGGGCTTGCCGGCAGGAGTGGAGGATGGCGGGCAGCTCCGCATGTCTGGGCTTGCACTCGCGTTCTTTGGCGAAGATGCTGCGGATCAAAAAATCCACGTGAAGTGCAAAATAAAACGCACGCTTTCGGAAAAAGAAGAAAAGGCGGGAAT
>CAZTDL010000073.1:0-11031 GCA_964612775.1 uncultured Lentisphaeraceae bacterium | reverse complement strand
GATCAAGAGCAGGACCGACGGGATGGCTTTGACGTTGATCGCGAGCGCACAGAGCGTGATCGCCAGATAAAAAACGATCATGAAAGGAACCAGCACCGAGGTGACGCGCGCGATGCCCTTGATGCCGAAAAGCAAGACGAGACCGGACAGGAAAGTAAGGACGGCACCGGTGTCGCGCGGGTTGATTCCGAAGGTGGCGTGTAGCCCGCCGGCTACGGCATTGGCCTGCGTCATGTTGCCGATGCCGAAACTGGCCAGCACCGTGAGACAGGCGAAAAGTACGGCCATCCATTTTAGACCAAGACCGCGCTCGATATAGTACATCGGTCCGCCGGCCATGGTGCCGTTGGCGGCGACGACACGGAACTTTACGGCGAGCAGCGCTTCGGCGTATTTTGTGACCATGCCGACAAGGCCGGTCAGCCAAAGCCAGAAAACGGCGCCGGGGCCGCCCAAGGCGATGGCTGTGGCGACCCCCACGATATTGCCGGTGCCGACGGTGGCCGCCAAGGCGGTCATCAGCGCTTGGAAATGCGTGATGTCTCCCGTGCTGGAGTCCTCGTGGCGTTTGATGAACGCCAGCCAGAGGGCATGCGGTAACAGTCGGAACTGGAGTCCACGAAGAAGAAGGGTGAACCATGTGCCTGTGCCGATCAGAAGAAGCATCAGCGGCCATCCCCAGACGAAGCTTGAGACGGCGTTTAGCGTGTCATGAATAGAGGTGCTCATCGTTCCGGTTTCACGAGTATTCTGCCGCGCATACAGGGCCAACCCCGTGTTGGCCGTGACTCTTTCCGATACCCATAATGAATGCGTAGTTTATGGGCCTTGGGAAAGATAGTCAACTTGCGATTAAGGTTCAATGTTGCCCGTGTCCGCACGAAAGCGGTACCATGCCGTCATAACGCAGAAAACTGTTTGCCGGACGGAGGAGAACGTGATGATCAAGTGCTTATTCGCATGGATGACGGCTACTGTAATCGCTTCGGGTGTGTTCGCGGCTGAGGTGGCTCTGCCTGCAGCCCCCGCGAAGCAGAAAGACTTGGTGGTTTTCAGGCCGCCGCCAGTCGAGGCCAAGATGGTGGTCGATGGTTTTCTTTGGGTTGAAGCGGAAGATTTTTCCGATTACGGCGATTGGAAACTCGATACGCAGTTCGTGCATAAGATGGGATCGGCCTATTTATTGGCTTGTGGGATTGGGTCGCCGATTGGAAACGCCTCGACCACCGTACAACTGCCGCAAGCGGGCACATATCGCGTGTGGGTGCGTACCAAAAATTGGCTCCAGGCGTTTTCACCCGGCACGTTTACCGTTTTGATCGACGGACGGAAATCGAAACAGGTGCTTGGCGCTGCACCGTCCGACGTGTGGATGTGGGAGAGCGCGGGCGATTTCGAATTGTCCAAGGGCTCCGTGAAACTGGCGCTGGTCGATCTCTCCGGCGCGTTTGCGCGGTGCGATGCGCTGCTGCTGACGCGCGATCTGACCTATACGCCTCCGGAGGCGTTGGAGGCCTGTCGGAGCGAACGGTCCCGATTGACGGGTCTGCCGGAAAAATGCGAGGACGCGGGCGATTTCGATGTGATCGTGATTGGCGCCGGGACCGCCGGTTGCGGCGCGGCGGTCGCCGCGGCGCGGACCGGCGCGAAGACCGCACTGGTGCAGGATCGTCCTGTGCTCGGCGGTAACGCCAGCAGCGAGTTGGGCGTGCCGACGTGCGGCGCGAGCGTGTCGCACCCGAATGCGCGCGAGGGAGGGTTGAATGAAGAGGCTAACTTGATCCGCGTGAAGAGCGGCCAGCCGCGTATGAGCGAGGCGTATTTGACTCAGGTGGAAGGTGAAAAAACCTGACGGTTTTCAACAACCGGCGCGTCATGGCGGCGGAGATGAAAGACGCGTCGACGATTGCGGCGGTCCGCGCGGTAGACACGCTGACGCATGCCGCGAGCCGGTATCGCGGTAAATTATTCATCGACTGTACGGGTGACGGATGGGTGGGATATTATGCGGGAGCGCGGTATCGTTTCGGGCGCGAATCGCGCGATGAATTCGGCGAAAGCGCCGCGCCTGAAAAGGCCGATACGATCACGATGAGCGGATGCATCATGGGTAATTTGGCGCTCGCATACCGCGCTGAGGATAGGGGTAAACCGGTGGATTATGCGGCGCCTAAGTGGGCTGTGAAGCTTCCGCCGCCGGACGAGTTGCACCGCGAGCCGCGCTGGATTACAGGCGGAAACTGGTGGATGGAGCATCCGGGCGACATAGATGATCTGGAAGATCCTGAACGCGCGCGCGACGAGCTGATCCGCATTACCTTCGCTTATTGGGATTACATCAAAAACGGCTGGCAAGAGAAGGCGCGTGCACGTACCTATGCGTTGGCGTATGTGCCTTACATGGATGCGAGACGCGAGACGCGCCGGCTGATTGGCGACTGCATCCTGAAGCAGCAGGACGCGGAGCGGGGGCTGATGTTTCCCGATCGCATCTCTTATGGAGGCTGGAGTTTAGACGTGCATAATCCTAAAGGCATCCATTCCGGCAAAGAGGGGCCTTATTACTATGACGGGCATGTGCCGATTTACAGCATTCCGTACCGCACGCTCTTTTCAACCAACATCGTGAACCTGCTGTTCGCGGGTCGCCATATGAGCGTGACGCACATCGCGCTCGGCACGGTGCGCGTCGAGGCCACGCTGTCCACGGTTGGGCAGGCCGCCGGAACCGCCGCTGCGCTCTGTTTGCGTCACGGCGTTATGCCGCGCGAATTGGGACAACGGTATATCGGCGAACTGCAGCAACAGTTGTTGAAAGATGATCAGCACATTCCTGAATTGAAGAACGAGGATCCTGCGGACTTGGCCCGCACGGCCAAGGTTACGGCTTCGAGCACGCAGCTATTCTCGGAGTTTTCGCGTAAGGATGTGAAGACCGACGAGGCTCATGCATTGAACATGCGGCGCGCCGTGATGTTTCCGCGCGGACTGACAGAACGCATCGGAACGGTCCATCTCTGTCTGATTTCGGAACGTAAGGAACCTGTCGAGGTGACTCTGCATCTGTGCGGCGCGGATGCCGCAGGCGATTTCACGGCGACGCAAGATCTGGCGGCCGCCACGGCGAAGGTGCCGGCCGGAAAGCGTGCCTATGTCGCGTTCAAGATCAACTGCGACGTGACGCAGCCTTTCCTCTGGCTGTGGCTTCCCAAGACGCCGGGTCTTTCTTGGGCGTTGGTGGCCAGCAGCATGCCTGAAGGCTGCCGAGCGTACGGCACGGCCTGGACGGTGGTGAAAGGACAACAATACGCTTTCTTCACAGAGCCGGTTTTGCGTTTTGCGATGGATTGCAAACCGGAGAATGTGATCGATGGGGTTTCACGTATCGTGGGAAAAGAGAGCCATCTGTGGGCCTCAGATCCGAAACAAACTTTCCCGCAATGGATCGAGTTGGATTTCGGCAAAGCGGTTGAGATGAATTCGGTGCGTTTGACGTTCGACACGGATCTTAACACCAATTTTCCCGTGAAGCCGGTGGTGCCGCAATGTGTGAAGGATTATCGGGTCGAGGCTTTCGACGGTCAGGCGTGGAAGGAAGTGGTGTCGATGAAAGACAATTTTCTGCGCCACCGTGCGCATGGTTTCCAAACGCAACCCGTTGCTAAACTTCGGTTGACGGTGGATGCCGCGAACGGTGATCCGGCAGCACGCGTGTTTGAAATCCGCGCCTATCGTGAAGCCGCTACGCGATAGTGCCCATTGAAGGGACGCGTGCGAATAGGCGTTATCCGCATGGCCGTTCGTCGCTTCAAAGCGGTTCATATCGTGAAATAAAGGCTAAAAGTTCAGCATGCGGTTACCTGATATTCCGGCATGACGGTTATAAAGATAATGCCGTTATATCGGGAACGTCGGGGTGTTGGCGTAATGCCTTTTCATGCCGTTGGTTTTCTCACACTTTCGAAAGTGTGAGAAAACCAACGGCGTATTCAATGAGACTGAACGGTCGGAACGGTCCGGACAGGTTTGTTGCGGCGGCCGCCGGGCGGTTTTCGATTGCCGGGTTAAACACGGACAACAACACAGGCCACGCAGGTGTTGATGTCGGCCGTAAGAACTAACGCCGCCGCATTTGGATTTGCGAGCAACGCGTAGGCGATGTGCAACGCGGTGGTCGCGCCTTGAACATCACCGCAGAGGTCTTCCGGAGCCACGATCATCGTCCCGTCAAACAGGGCCTCAGCAGGGGAACGTGCGGCCTTGTTCACATAGATGGCCGTGAGTGCGTCGGGTGTCATTTGGGCTTGCGTGAGCGCGGCCGCAGCGGCGGCCTGAACCGTTGTGGCCAAGCCGCAACCCGTGAGTTGGCCGAAAGGCCGAACGCCGCGCGCGGCCGCAGACGTTTCGCTTTCTAAAACGAAAGTCGCGGCCGCCTCGCCGGCGGGAAACGTCATGCCGCGTGTCACACGTGCGCGCAGGGAAGTTGCCGACAGTGCGTCGGCGCCGCCTGCGGCGATGAGACGATTCCGTCCGGAACGGATCAGATCGGATGCTTCGACCAACGCGACTCCCGAAGCCGTCGAGGCGGCGGCGATGTTTTCGTGGACACCCTTGAGCGTCCACTCCATGGCGGCTAGGCTTACCGCCGTATTGGAGTAGGTGTGCGGAAAGAGAAAGGGTTTGACCAGACGCGGACCTTTGAGAATATAATCCGCAAAAAAGGTTTCGGCGGTCCCGACGCATCCCCATGCGGTTCCGGCCATTACGCCTGCGCCGAACGCTTCAAGTTTTTCGGCGTTGAGGCCGGCCCGCTGGAACGCCATGCCGCAGGCCGCCAGAAAGAGCGCGCTGGCGCGGTCGAGATACGGCTTCGGCGTTACGCCGCAGGCCGCCAAATCCGGATCGGGCGCTTCGCCGACCAGAGGCGGTTCCCGCATTTCCGGCATATCAAAGCGCGCCAGAGGGAAGAGCGCGGGTTCGTTTTCCTGCAAAGCCGCGGACGTCTCCTCCGCGTCGGCGCCAAGCGCGCTGATGACGCCGAGCCCTGTGATGAGAACGGGAACGGGGGAAGAATAAGACGTCGAACCGCAGGCGGCTGGCTGTAAGCGCGGCAGGGCGGAGTCCGTGGCTTTTGTGAGTACGAGGGCTGCGTTACAGCCGCCGAAGCCGGCCGAGTTGGACAGCACGCAGTGCAGGGGAAGCGCGCGAGGCGAAGTCACCACGTCGAGCGCGCATTCGGGGTCTTGGGAGACGAGGTTGCCGGTCGGAGGAATGAGCCCGTGTTGCAGCGAGAGCACGGAGACGGCGAGTTCGACTGAGCCCGCAGCTCCGAGCATGTGGCCGAGCAGGCCTTTGACCGAGGTGACGGGGATGGCTACGGCGCGTATGTCAAACAGGTCTTGGATGGCTTGTGTCTCAGTGGTGTCGTTGGGCTTTGTGCCGGTGCCGTGGGCGTTGATGTGGTCGACCGCGTCGGGCGAGATACCGGCACAGGCGAGCGCTTGGCGCATGACGAATGTTGACCCTGCTCCGCGGGGCGCGGGTGCGGTCATGTGATGGCCGTTATTGCCGGTCGCCCACCCGCGAAGCAAGGCCAGGGGCGTCGCACCGCGCGCGGTGCAAAGGTCGGCGCGTTCAAGAACCAGAGCGGCCGCGCCTTCGGTGAAAAGGGTGCCGCTGCGGTTGACATCAAAGGGGCGCACAGCGTCTTTTGTCATGGTTCGCAGCGAGCAGAGTCCGCTCCAGGAGAAGCGTGAGATCGCGTCGTAACCGACGATCAGGACTCGTGAGGCGTGGCCAGCGGCAATCAAATTCGCGGCCGTCGCGGCGGCGGCCGCGCCAGAGGAACAGGAGAGCGAGAGCGGAATTCTCAGTCCGCCGAGATGAAAGGCGGCGGCGAGCGTATCGGCCGTATCCGCGTGCGCGCAATGGCGGCTGGCCTCGGCCAGATAAAAGGCTTGGTCCGGGGGAACGAGAGAAGCTTCGCCCGCATCGATATCGCCAAAGTTGGAGGCCGTAATCATCGCCATATCGGCAAGCGCGTCGCGGTTTTCCAAGAGACCCGTTTGGCGCAGGGCCTCTTGGCAGGCACCGGCCGCGAACCCGGCCGCGCGCGGGCCGTTCTCAAACCCGACGGGCGGCGTGTAATTCCTTATCACGCCGGCTTTGGTGCAGACGATGCCGCCAAGTTCAAAAAGATCCATGTCCGAAAGGGCCGAATCGCCGCGCAGCAAAGCTTGCCACAACGCATCGATGCCTTGTCCGAAAGGAGTGACGGCCCCAAGACCGGTGATGGCCAGGGTGAAAGGTGATGGGTCTGTGATTTGCGGCATTGCGTTTCCCCGATCATGGTTCAATTGAAAATAGAATATGCGATCCTAACGCGTTTTCCAAGGCTTGAGCGAGATATCGGTGGCCATACGTCACAAAACATTACCGGCTGATGATCTTCTGAAGAGCCAGCCCGAATACGGTGCCCTGCCGCATCATGCCGAGGTCGTTGGGATGGCAACCGTCCACCGTTCCCTCGCCGTCGTGGCCGAGCATCTCCTTGGCTTCCAGATAATGCAGCTTCGACCATTTTGCGGCATCTTCGGCGGTGAGCTTCTCATAAAGGGAACGCAAAATCCGGGCTTTCGGCGTCGGTGCCCGGTCGAACGCGTTGCAGTCTTCCGCGAGCAGGATTGGCGTGTCGGGACGTTTCTCTCGCAAGGCGCGTATGAACGGTTCGGCGCGTTCGCGGACCAGATCGTCGTTCATGTTCCAGAGACAGTCGAGCACGTAGACCGAAGCGTCGATCTCGGCGATAAGGTCGCAGAGCGCCCTCTCCATTTTGCCGCTGCCGGAGAAGCCGAGATTGACGACCGGCGCGTCGACCATTCGGCCCGCGATCGCCGTGAACGCCATGCCGGGACGCGATGCGCATCCGCCGTGCGTGATGGAAGTGCCGTAAAAGACCACGGGCTTCGTAATGCCGTTTGCGCGGGGAGATGGCGCGTTTAAGGTTTTGCCTTTAGGAAGGCCAATCTCAATAAAGGCGGTGCCGTTGTATAACGGCAGATAGACCAGACATTCAGTGTTTGGGGCGAGTGCGA
Source organism: uncultured Lentisphaeraceae bacterium (assembly GCA_964612775.1). Lineage (GTDB taxonomy): Bacteria > Verrucomicrobiota > Kiritimatiellia > RFP12 > UBA1067 > DAOPZC01. Next base: position 3,937 of record CAZTDL010000073.1, on the reverse strand, counting down.
CATCCACCATATTGGTGACGGCGGCCGGACGCCCGTTCTTCACAAACCGCCAGCCTTGGGGCGTACGCCGATAGACATCGACGCCGCTGACGCCCGTGGCGGGCATGTGCGGCATGGCGAGGCTGTTGTTCCGTACGGCCCAGCGGACCTTGAAGGCTTCCGCGTCTGTGACAAACCGCAACGCCATGCCGGCCGAATGGTGGCTCAGGTCCCATACGCTTTTGGGGACTGTTTCTTTGGCCCTTTTGGGCAAACGGTCGTAATACGACTCGGTGTCGCTGAACGCCCTCCCTTCGATCAGCACTGTTTGTCCGTCAAACCAAAGCGTTTTTCCGTCGGCGTCTTCGCGTCCCTTCAACGGAGTTCCGGCTTGTGCGATAAACAGCCACAAAACCGCCGCACTGAACACCATCCTCTTCCGCATCTTGATCCTCCCGTTTGTCTTCCGTTGTTCGTTAAGAGCTTCTGTTCCGTTTATGAGCTTACGGCGTTACCCAGTCCACCGACCACTTCGTAGGGCATCTCCAAAATCGCGATACCGAGTTTAAAGGGTGCGGCGATGCCTTTTCCGGTGTTTTTCAGACCGTCCATGAAAGCCACCTCGGGAAGGGGCGCGAACACCATTTGAACAAGTCCCAAAGGCAGGCGCAGACATTGCGCCAGTTGCCAAGGGACTTCGACGATACCCTTTCCCGCACGGGTCAGACCCGGCGCGCTCTCTTTGACGACGGCCGCCGTCTGAATGGCTGTTCCCGGATCAACGGCCACAGCGCCCACTGGCAACACGAAGGTCAGAAAACAAATCCTGACGGATAAGCCATATCGCGTAAACATGTTGACGGATGTTCCCATTATTGCCATCCCCGACACTCAAGACCAATCAACTATCCTTAAGATTACTAGAAACGGCGGATCTCTGAAAGCTCGACCTGTCGCGTGCCGAGAATCTCTTCTGGTTTTTCATTTGCAACGGGCGGTTAGAGGCGAGGCCGCCATCCTTTGTCTCAGCGTGCCTGATGGCGCTTTTTTTGTGTGTGACGGCTTCCTTTTTCAATGGTACTATCATGCCGAAATTCTTTTAATGAGGGAATAAGATGATGATAAGCGTCAAGAAGGCGTTTTTGTGTGCGTTATTCATGATCGCCGCTTCGGGAATGTTGATTGCGGCGTCTGCGGACGATTATCAGATCCGTGACGGCATCCCCAACAGCCAGTATTTTTTTAAAAACGACAAGGTCGGAAATCAGTATTTATTTTTTATCGGCAATTCGGTGTTAGCCGGAACCGGCTTAAAGGACCAGAATCTGCGTTACTCCGCGCAGATCATAAAAGGGATTAAAAAGCATTTTCCCGAAGCGGGACCGCATGAGACGCGTCACATTCAACCGGGCGGCAGCTGGTTCGGGCTCTATCGGTGCAGTCGCGGTCAGCCGGTCTTCGGCGAAGTGATTTGCAGCGGACATCTTGCGATTCTCGATTTCGCGACCGAAGATCGCACAGCGGACATCGAGCAGGTCAAAGCTTCGCTGGAAGGGGTTGTGCGCCAAATCACGCTTTATCGTCCCACGCACAGCCGCGTTCTCGTCTACACGCTGACGCCCGAGATGCTTCAGGCCTACAAGGCGGGTCAGACGCCTGAGTATATTAAGATCAGCGAGCAGATCGCCGATCATTACGGGATCCCCAGTCTGAATCTGGCGAAAACGGCAGCCGACAAGATCATTGCCGGAGAGATTTCCTTTGAGGCGTTTTCGGCTGACGGCATCAACCCCACCGATGCGGGTGCGAAAATCTACGCCGACGCAGTCGCGAAATTTATCGACGTGTTGATGACCGCCTATCCCGTGCCGGAGAAACCGAAGGCGTATGTTCTGCCCGCCCCTCTCTTTCCGCAAACGGATGACAATGGTCGTATTATCGCCTACGAGAATCAGCAGGTTAAACGGTCGGGAAAATGGAAGCCCGGACAACCCAGTCCGATCGGTCCGTTCCGGCATCTGCTCGTCTCGGACGACCCCGGCGCGGCGCTGACACTGAAGTTCAAAGGTTCTGAGATCGGGCTCATCGATGTCATGGATAAGGATAGTGCGGACTATGAATATGCGGTCGATGGAAAGGGCTTTCAGACGCTTTCGCCGGCGAAAGACGTGACCGTCCCGACGATGCGTCCCGTTGCGCTTGTCAAAGGGCTGGATCGGAATGCCGAACATGAGCTGGTCTTGAAAATCGCTTCGCCCGGTATCGTGCGGATCGGCGGCTTTCTTCTCAACGGCACGGTAAAAGACGCCTTCGCCGGGATGAGCACTTTGGCCCGCATCGATGCGATCTACGCTGCGATGGATCCGATCATCTATCAGGCGCCGAAAGGCCGTTTCGCGAACATCCCAAAAACGATGTCTAAACTGCGCGACGGCGGCGAACTGCGCATGGTGCTTCTGGGCGACAGCATCATGGGTAACACCTCTGGCTCTTCCTTTGAACTGCTGCTGATGCGCGACTATCCGAAATGCAAGGTTGTTAAGATTGCATTGCTGCGGAGTTCGACCGGGTGTAAGTACTACCGCGAAGAGAACCGCGTTCAAGACTATGTGCTTAAGCACACCCCGGATCTCCTCGTGATCGGCGGCATCTCCAACGGCGGCGATGCGGAGGCGGTGCGCTCGGTGATCCGGCAGGTCCGCGCCAAGAAGCCGGATACGGAAGTGTTGCTGCTGACTCCCGTATTCGGGGCGATGCAAGACGCGCACATCAAAACGTTTACCCGCGAGATCGATACCACGACCGGCAATTTCCGCTACAACATGCAGAAGGTCGCGGCGGAAGAGAGGTGCGCCTTCTTCGACATGACCGGCCCTTGGTGGTCCTACGTCCAGAACAGCGGCAAAACCTACGGCTGGTTTATGGGCGACTCTGTCCACGCCAATGATCGCGGCTGTCAGATTATCGGCCGTCTGCTGGAGATGTGGTTTCAACCGGAAGGCAAATAGGTTGCGGGCTCGTTCATGGTTCCGAGTTCAGCGTTCAATTTGAAACGAAACACGCCTGTCCGTTGGTGATCCAGCCGGAACGTTTTTTGCCTTCTTTGCCCGTCTTGCGGGATAAATAAACACAACATGGTACCGTTTCACGGTTTATTCTCTTCGCGTGGTTCTCCGCTTGAACGGGCGAACCCGCGGTTCGTTCCCGCCTAATAAGCCGTTAAGGTTACGCGCAATTGTATGATTAAGGAGAGCTTGATCGTCGGGCGAACCCCGTTGCGGGCCCATGGCGTAAACATGATCACCGTTTCTGAGACCAAGTAAAATCTGTTGACATCCTTATCTTCTGAACGTATCTTTCTTCAAAGAAAGATAAATGGGTATATTTAACGCAGGGTAAACTGGTTCATGGTAGATGTTCAGTTGCGACATCGAGACGGGCCAGTGTGAACGATGAAAGAGGGACGGTCATGCAGATGGACAAACCTATCGACACCGATGAACTGCTGCATTTGAACCGTACGCTTCGCATGATCAGCGAGTGTAATCAAATGCTTGCCCGCGCCGTCGATGAGGCCGAATTGCTACGTGCCATATGCCGTATCGCGATCAACTTTGGCGGATATCACTTTTCATGGGTGGGGCGTGCGGAACAGGATGAAGCCAAGACCGTCCGTCCGCTCGCCTTCGCGGGAGCGGAAGGGGATTATCTGAAAGCGGCATATATCACGTGGGATGAGAAAGAAACCGGACTGGGCCCCGTCGGGACCGCCATCCGTACCCGACGTCCCGTTATCGCCCGCTATATCGCCACCGATCCGATGATGGCTCCATGGCGTGAAGCCGCTTTGAGCCACGGTTACCAGTCTTTGATCGCCCTGCCATTGGTGATCCAAGAAGAGGTCTTGGGCGCTTGGATGATTTACTCAGCGGTTCCGGACGGCTTTGACGAATCCGAA
>CAZTDL010000072.1:0-11045 GCA_964612775.1 uncultured Lentisphaeraceae bacterium | reverse complement strand
ACCCCTCTTGGGGTTATTTCGCCGAGACGTACGGATTGACGCTACTGATCCTCGAGCAGGACGGCAAAACACCGTCCGCGAAACATCTGGCGCAGGTAATCCGGCAGGCACAGGCCGCAGGCGTGAAAACAGTCTTCACGGAACCTCAATACGACAAGCGGCCGGCACGGATTTTGGCCGAGCAGATCGGTGCGCGCCTGACCGTGATTGATCCGCTACAAGAGGATTGGCCCGCGCTGATGCGCGACGTGGCAAAAAAACTGGCAGGCGAGTAACGTCAAGACGGGAAGTCTATCTGATGGCCGAAAACGCGACAGTAATTGATGTGGACGACGTCTGCTTCTCCTACGGGACGCAGGAAGTATTGCACAACGTCTCGTTCCAAATCGAAGCCCGCGCGCTGGTGGCGGTGGTGGGGCCCAATGGCGGCGGAAAAACCACACTGCTCAAACTGCTTCTTGGCGAAATGGCTCCGCGTTACGGTTCGATCCGCGTGTTGAACCTGCCCCCCGAGCAAGCTCGCGTGCGCGTCGGCTACGTGCCGCAATCCGTACCGTTTGATCCGCGCTTTCCCGTTTGCGTGCGCGAAGTGGTGCTGATGGGGCGTGTGGCCAAAAGCCGGTTCGGGGCGTATGGTCGCAAGGACCGTCAGGCCGCGAGCGATGCGCTGGAGCGGGTTGACCTCGCCGGTTTTGAAAAGAGGTCGTTTGCGGCACTTTCCGGCGGCGAGCGGCAGAGGGTGCTCATCGCACAGGCGCTCGCAGGCGGTTCCGAGTTGCTGCTACTGGATGAGCCGGTCGCAAATGTGGATCCGGAACATACCAGTCACCTCTATTCGCTGTTCAAAGCGCTCACGAACGAAGTGACCGTGATGATGGTGTCGCATAATTTGAGCGTGGTGACGGGAAATGCAACGCATGTGCTCTGCATCAACCGGTCGGCGGGACTTCATGCCATTGACGAGGTGGCTTCCGCATCCTTCACGGAATCCTTCGGCGGAAGTCTGACCACAATCCGGCATGATTCGAGTTGCCATGTGCTCGATGCGTCGGCGACTTTGCATTCGCCGCATCACGGGGAGACGGGCAAGGCCCACTCTTTTTAGGTCATCACGCATGTTGTCTTTCTTCAAAGATTTATGGGGGTATCCCTTTTTGGTCAACGCGGTCTTGGCTGCAGTGCTGGCATCGGTTGCGGCAGGCCTGACAGGCAGCCTCGTCGTTGTCCGCCGCTCCACCTATCTGGCGGGCGCGGTGTCGCATAGCATTCTTGCGGGACTGGGACTTGCCCGGCTGCTGCAACGTCGGTTCGGGTTTGACGGGTTAACCCCCATGATGGGCGCGGTGTCAATAGCGCTGGCCGTCGCGCTACTGCTGTCATGGTTAACCACCCGCGGCAAACACCGCCCGGACACCGTTCTAAGCGCGATCTGGACAGGAGGCATGGCATTGGGCGTCTCTTTCGTGGCGGCCACGCCAGGCTATCAGGACGACTTGATGAGCTACCTGTTTGGTTCTATCCTGCTGGTGTCCGGACAGGACCTGATATGGATGGCGACCATGGACATCGTGATTCTCGGGGTGATGGCGCTCTGCTACAACCGTTTTCTGGCGATCGCCTTTAACGAGGAACTTGCCCGGTTGCGGGGTGTGCATACCGCCGTTTATGAGGTGGTCTATCACGTGCTGACCGCGCTGACCGTCGTATTGCTGGTGCGAGTGGCGGGCATTGTCTTGGCGATCGCGCTACTGACATTGCCGGCCGCCGCAGCCGGGCTGTTGACGCGGCGGCTGGATCGGATGATGGCGGCGGCTGTCGGCATCGGAGTCGTGATCAGCCTGCTCGGGCTTGCGGTGAGCTACGGACCGGGGCTGCCGCCAAGCGCGACGATCGTCGAACTCGCCGTCCTGTTTTATTTGGCGGCCGCCGGCATCCATAAATTCAGACACTGAAAACTGCCTCGATGTCCCCCATCCGTCATTCCGCGCCATCCTGTCAGGCCTGTAAAAAAACGATGTCCCAACGCTTGATATATACACAAGTTGCGGACTATTGTACAAGACGACAACAGACTCACAGAGTAATATTCATTTTAATAATAAAGCTCTCGGTTTGTCATTAAAGGGAGTTTACGGATCGTGTCCTCAAGCGATAAAACAAGGAGCGCCTATGAAAACGTCATGGCGAACTTCCATGTCCTGTTCGGCAAGCCTTTCCGTCGCGTTATCCCTGTTCGCGACATGCTGTTTCGGAGATCCTCCCATCTTGCGTTGGAACGGTCCTGCCGCAGGCACCAACCTCTGGAACACGACGGCACTCACTTGGCTCGATTCGGACACTCATGCCGTCGCATGGCAATCGGGCGCAACCGCGCAATTCGACGGGACCGGCGGTCTTGTCGATATCGCCACTGATGTCACCGTCTCAAACATCGCGTTCTCCGCGACCGGCTATACGCTGCTCGGCGGAGGCCGCCTCACAGTGGAAGGCACCCTGTCGTGCGCCGAGGCGACCACCAACAGCATCGCGGCCGACTTGCTCACGGTCGGCGGCCTCAGCAAAACCGGACTTGGCGCGCTTGCTCTCGCACGTTGCACAGGACCTTTTAACGTTGCCGAAGGCACGCTGTTGGCTTCAGGTTCAAGCTTCATCGACGCCGATCTGTCCGTCGCCAGCGGCGCCTCGCTCGTCATGCTCGGCGACCCCGACACCGCCTCCAACCTGATTCTTAATCCGGGGTTCGAGTCACCTGTCATCAGCGCCTACGGTTATGTCGCCGGAGGTACGATCATCACCAACTGGACCGTCACCGCATATCCGACGCGCGTGGGACTCCAGAACGCGGCCCTGAATGCCACATGGAATGCCATCGGTTCCGCCCCCGAAGGCAACCAGATGCTCATTCTGCAGTACGACGGAACCGTCGCTCAAACGGTCACGGTGCCCGCCGACGGACTCTATAGTGTGGCCTTTTCTTATTTGATGCGAAGTCAAAATCGGGAGCACCAAGTTTATGTGACTCTCGACGGCGTCCCCCTCGCGACGTTCCTCAATCGATCCGTGCAGTTCAGCCCCGGCCGTTTCGCGAGCGGCACACTTTGGCTGACCGCCGGCGGTCACACGCTGGGCATCGGCGGCGAGGGCGGCTGGGGCGACTGTTCAACCATGGTGGACGCGGTCTGTTTCTCGGCACCGTCCGCCATCAACGCGGGCCGCGCCTTCGGCGGAGATTCGGTCATACGCGCCGTCACCGGCTCATCGGTCGTCCTGAACCACAGCGGCACGCTCGCGCTCACCAAAGTCGCCATCAACGGGACACCCGCCTCCGGCACGTTCAACTCGTCCAACGCCTCGGGCATCTTCTCCGGCCCCGGCAGCCTCTCCTGTGCTAATCCGGAATATGTTTTCGAAGGGAATGGCCTTTCCGGTTCTTGGTCGGACACGGGTCTCTGGACCGGCGGCATCGCGCCGGCGGCGGGAGGCAGTCCAAATCTGAAACTCTTCTTCCCGGCCGCGGCGGCATCAACCCTGTTAAACGATCAATCCGGAACTTTCACCGTGAACCGTCTGAGAACGACAGGCTCGACGATCAGCGACACGTTCGCGCTCTCAGGCAACGCCGTCGCGTTCACGAACAGCGCGAGCGGCACGACCCCCAAAATCTCCGCGCACTCCCCGGGCGCTTGGACAATCGGCAACCCGATCACAACAAAATCCGCCCTAACGATAGACGTGATAGGCAGCCTGACTCTCATCAACACATTTTCGTTCACGACGAACACGCTTTACCTGTCCAAGTCGGGTTCTGGAACGCTCGCGCTCCCCTCCGTCACCCAGTGTGCCACCCCGATCATCTATGAGGGCGCGCTGCAAACACCTTTACTGTCCTCCGGGCTTTCGGTCGACTTCTTCTCGCAGAAAGACAAGATCGCCGCACTCACTCTGACGGACGGACAAAGCAACAGCGGCGCGATAAACCTCAGAGGTTCAGGAACCTGCATCCTCGCAACCCGCTGCGGCGGCAAAACCGTTACCTTCTCCAATTGGGCCTACGGGTACGGCGACAACGTCCTCCTCGATGTGGGCACCAACGACACGCTCTCGATCCGTCAAATGTTGCTCGTGAACAACAGCAAAGGCAACAGCGTGACCGCACTCACCAAAGCGGGCCCGGGCACGCTCGAGATCCGTTCGCAAGGAGCCGACAGCATCCTCAACCGCGCCTATCAAGGCAGTACGACGCTACGCAACGGCACGCTGAATCTCTCGGAAGACGACTACGGCACGCTTACCCCCGCCAATGCGTTCAACGGCCGCACCTATAGCGGTTATGGCGGCTCGCTCGGTTACAGCGCCTTCTCCCCCGCCGTCCGCATCGGCGACAGCGGCACCGACACGTCCGACACACTCGCGCTGATCGCCAACGGCAACGGCCGTTGGATTGGCCACGATATTGAGATCCTCAACAAAGGCGCCAGCGTCACGCTGGGCATGACAACCGGCACGGTGATGTTCGCGAACACGATCACCCTGCACCGCGACATCATCCTCGCCGGTCCCGCCGACGGCGTCATGAGCGTCAGCAACATCGTCGTCGCCGCCGATTATTCGGGAAGCGGCACGCCGTTAACCCTGTCGGGGCTTGCCGGTCTCAGTATCGAAGGCACGTTTCCGTCTACGGCCTCGCTCATCATGGATGGACGCGCTTTGCGTTTTGGCACACACACTGTCAAGACGCAGACCCTCAACACCCTTATTCTCGGCAGCGCCGAGATCCCCGGTACGTTCGATGCCGATTTCGCCCCGGGCGTCAACGACACCGTCGCGGCCAACAGTCTGACACTCAGCAATACGGTTGTGAATCTGACTTGTGCCGGCACAGGCCTGCCTTTCGCCGAGCCCGGCACCTACACGCTCTTTACCTACGGCACGCTCAGCGGCGATCCGGCGCTGCTTTCGATCAGCAACCCGCAGTCCGGCGCATCCTATGCCTTTTCAAACGACACGGCCAACACACGCATACTGCTCTCCATCGGGAATTCCTCGGGAGGCACGTCAGCGACATGGAAGAACGCAACGGGAGGAGACTGGGCGCTCGGCTCCAATTGGGACAGCGGAAGTGCCCCAGGAGGCACGGGCGTTACACCTCTCTTCGGGCTCGCCATTACCAATCCCGCCGCAGTCATGATCGGCACCGCCTACACGGTCGGCGGCCTTACGTTCAATAACGCCGCCTACGGCTACTCGCTTTCGGGCGGTTCGCTGACGTTCGACAACGGAGCCTCGACGCCGACCCTTTCCGTCCTCAGCGGCACCCATGCGCTGAACACCACTCTGAATGGATCATCCGGCCTCACCGTTTCAACGGCGGCCAATACAGCCTTGATTCTGAACTCCAATGCCGTGGCCAACACGGGGCTCTCGCTCTCGCAGGGAACTGTCGAACTGCGCGGCAACGCAACCGTGAACGACGCGATCTCGCTCGCCGCCGCAACCCTGTTGCGCGTGGCCGCAACCAATGCGACCATCGGCACCCTCACCGCTCAGTCAACGTCCGCAGCAACGTTTTCTGACACAAACTCTAAGCTCACCGTCAATCAAAGCAGCGATGGCACGTTTGCGGGTGTTCTGCGGGGCGATGGCGGGACTTTGGTTAAAAACGGAACGGCAACGCTCACGCTCGACGCCCCCGCCACGGTCTACTCCGGCCGCACGGATATCGACGCAGGAACCCTCGCCCTGAAAGCGACCCCGCTCGCCGGACCGGTTTCTATCGGTTCCTCCGGCACGCTCAACATTCAGGCGGCCGCCACCAACGGCTTGATGGGCTATTACTACAACGTGACGCCCAACACCAATAACTTCTGGACCCTCGCAGGCATGGAATCCCGCTTCTCGACGTTGAAACCGGATCTCGCCTCGCTCAGCGGTCTGGCCGGAACGGCTTTTGACTTCACCACCGCAGGCACTTACTTCCCACTCCCCTATGGCGCAGACGGCAGCCGTAACGCTAATTTCGAAGCCGTCTTCCGCGGTACCATCTCCATACCGGAAAGCGGCACCCACATCTTCGGAGTGACCGCTGATGACGGCTTTATTCTCGCCATCGACGGACAGACGATCGCCTCGCGCAACTACAATGTCGGCGGTTCAACCGAGGGACTCATTCGCCTCGATGCGGGTCGCTACGACATCGTCCTTGGCTACTTTCAACAGACCGGCGGTTATGGGCTCCAACTCCGCGTGAAAACGCCCAGCGCCGCAACGGCCTTTTTAGTGCCGAACGCATGGCTCATGCCCTACTCATCGGTTAGTACCCTGACGGGCGACGGCGCGTTCACCCATTCGGCGAGCAACACGGCATCGCGCGTTGTACAAACCGGCATCAGCGGTTATCGCGGTCCTGTTTCCGGCGCACCAGGCTCACTCTTAGCCAAGAGCGGCAACGGCATGCTGACGATCGACGCCACCGGCGACGACACCTTTGCCGGCGACATCGACGTGCAGGGAGGCACGCTTTCTCTCGCCAGTAATGATCGCATCGGCGATACGTCGACACTCCGCGTGCGCACGGGAGCGACTCTCTCGTTTATCGGCACAGAAACCGTCGGCTCACTGACCGGCGCCGGCAACCTTGTCATAGGAGGATATACCTACGTGACCCCGTTTACCGGCGATGCGGACATCGGAATATCGAGCGCCAAAACGTATACGCACCTGATCGATTTTCCGACGGGCACCTATGCGCCGGTCATCAATGGCGTCACGTTCGGCAACATCGGCAACTTTTCCGGCGCGCCGACCGGCGCGTGGAACAGTTCGCCTATCGATTCCACACGAACCGGTATCGAGAGTCTGCTTTGGGACTTCGTTTACGGTTCCACCGATTTTACGCTGACCCTTTCCGGGCTGACCTCCAACAAGGTGTACGAAACGCGCTTCTATTTCCGAAACTTTGCCAATAACAACCGTAATCTCGTGATTACCTTCACAGCGGGCATGTCCGTTATCGGCACGGTTTATCACAATCCGGACTCGGTGACGCGCAGCATTGTCGGATGCCGCTATCGTGCCGATGCCGCACAGACCCTCTCCGTCCACGTGGTGTCTCTTTCATCGAGCGATACCTGCCATCTGTATGGTTTATCAAACGAAGAGGTCACGGAGGCACCTTCCTTCGCCTTGACGCTAGGAGAAACAGCCGTTTCACAGGCGGACTCTCCGGAAGCGGCACGCTCGTCAAAACGGGCGAAGGCACACAAGCCTTCAACGGTCAAAACACGCTCCCGAATCCGTTGGTTGTGCACCAAGGCACGGTCACCCTCGAGTCCGGCGCGGCCGTCACAGCCGGCGTTGCCGTGGCCGCGGGCGCAACGCTTGACACCCCCTATGGCAGCGTCACGCTCGGCGGCCTCACCGGCCAAGGCACGTTCTCGCTGGGAAGCTATCCCACAAACCGCGGCCTGTACTTCGTGAGCTACACGAATGATGCCGGCACGGGCGTCGCCGCATCCAAGGTCTATACCCATTTGCTCGATTTCGGCGGCAGCAGTGCACTTAAAGCCGTTGTCAACGGCGTCGCTTTCGAGAAAACCACTTTGGCCACCGGCACGAACAGCTTCACCGGTTACGCCTGGAGCGGTGCGCCGGGCGGTATCAACGCCGGCGGCAGCGCCAACCTCGCCGTAGACTCAAACCAAGGTATCTACAACTTGCTGTATGACATGAACCTCGGCATGAGCACCGGCACGATCTATCTTACCGGCCTCACCGTCGGCAAACAATATGAGGCGCGATTGTATCACCGGTGCTGGGCAGCCGGAACAGACCGCTCCACACGACTGATCTTTGATCCGGATGGCGCGGGACCGATCGCCGATGCGATCACCTTCAATCCGGACGCCGTCACAAAAAACGACAATTACCTCGGCTACCGGTATTTGGCCGCTTCGAACGCGTTGGCCGTCACCATCCAATCGCTGAAAATAGACAAGTACCATCTCTATGGTTTGAGTAACGAGGAGAGTTACGACACCCTTGGCAGCCCGGTCACGCTCGATATCGCAGACAGTAGCGTTCTCGACGGTGCGATCACCGGCTTGGGCGGACTTGTCAAAGTCGGCGCGGGAGTCTTTACCGTCACAGGCAACAGCACCGCCATCGGCCCGGTTGCCGTGACCGCCGGCGCTTTTGGCGTGGCGGGCGGCGGATGCGCAACACGCGGTTCGGTCGCCGTCTCGGCAGGCGCGACGCTCTTCGGCAATGGCCTTGTCGGCGGCGACGTCTCAGTCGCCAGCAACGCGTGGCTCATGGCCGGCACGGCCACCCAATGCGGCTCGCTTCAGATCGAAGGAAACCTCACTCTCGCGCAGGGCACACGTCTCGCGTGGCGGTACGATGTCGCCGCATCCGACACCTTCATCGTTGCCGACCTGCTCACCTTCCCGACCAACGGCGTGGTACAGGCAACCACACTGACACCCGGTCTTTCGGCTCCGGCCAAGACGCTCCTCTTCTCATCGGCGCAAACAATCAACGGCCCGGAGGATCTGACTGACTGGGTCGTTGAAGGCGTTGAGAATGGCTGCCTGCGTTACAACCCGGACCGCACGAAGATCTACTTCTTCACGCCGCGCGGCACAATCCTGATGCTGCAATAGGACATCCCGCTCTTGGTTACAAGTCGGCGGCAGCATCGCACAAAACACGGAAAGGTCCGGGGCGGCATTGTCCGCCCTACGCTGACCCCTGCATCACAGCCATACGGATGGGCGGGAAAGGTCTATCCGGACTGCGAACACACGGTTATCGGCCGCTCACTCCGGCGGTACCGAGCCCATAGAGTCTGAACTCATGACCGTCGCTGCCGGGATTCTTCTCTTCCAGCAACTCGATGCAGACAACATGCATGCCGGGTTTGAGATCCTTCGTCAGCAGGTTGGTGCTGCGGTACCCGCCCCATGTCTGGTCGAACCAGCCGTCATAGACGACCGGAGCACCGTCATCCACGTTCAGCTTCGCTTTTCCCATAGCGCGTTTGATCACTTGGTGCATGGAAAAAATCGCCGTTCCGTTGACCTCAAACGTCATCGCGCTGCCGGGTTTATCGCTGCGCCAGCATTTTGCGTCGAAATCGAGGACCCAACCGGTGTTCGTGAGCGGCTTCAGATCCGGCGCTTCAAACAGCGCGGTATGCTCATACAAGTCGCTGAACAGCGGAGCGGGCAGTGACCGAATCGAAACGGACGCGGCAGGCTGTCCTTTCGCAAGTTCCAACAGGTTGCACACAAACTCGGATGCGCAGACATGCCCAAGATCGTTCGGATGGACACTGTCGGCCATGACCGCTTCCCATGTGATTCTTTTGGCCGCTATTTCCGGCCAAAGCGCATCGCGGTAACTGATGATCGGCAAATTATAATGACGGCCGATCTTGCTGTGCCACTCTTGAGCGTTACCTCCGCCCGTATGCATCATCATGAGTTGCACGACGGCAGGCCTGTTCGATTGTTTCAGGATCTGCCGGATAAGCCCTTCAAGCGTTTCCGCTGCGGCCTGCGTGTTTCCGTCGTTTACGGCATATTCAACGACCACGAAATCGGGATTGTGCGAAAGAAGATCGCGTTGAGCACGCAATGCGGCAAAATTGGAACCTGTGGCACCGATGCCGGCATTCACGAACATGATTTCCGTCTTTGGAAAGGACGTGCGCCACCAAGCGGCAATCCGGTTCCCGTAACGTAGCCCGGGCTTCGTCGCTTTCGCTCCTGCGGTGATCGAACCGCCGATCACGGCAACCGTGATTTTCTCGCCTCGCTGCGCTTTGGCCATCACCTGCCAGACACGATTTAAGTCACCTGTACTGACAAGCGACTGCGGATACAGCGCGGCATGGTCAAAAGCCTGAACGGCCGTAACGGCAAGTACAAGAAGAGCAACGACGGCAATCCCAACGCTTTTCATACGACGCATTCCTTTTGTTGATCCGCCTTAAACCCTGTCGCGGTTCACACGAAGCACCCTATCCCCTTAAGACCATGCAAAACCTGCGGCAGACTTAGCGTCATGGTAACAGAGCACCGATCAGGAGGTCAATCCGGAGGGGGGGCGAAAGTCCGAGCATACGAAAAATATCCCCAAGGGAGCCGACGCGGCCGATCGCAAAGTGTCGCGCCGAGGAACCTTACGCTATTCCACGACTGCGGCTTGCCATTCGGTTTCCGTAAGACCGTTGGCAAGACGGTTGAAGACCTCAGGAATAGGGGTATCAAAAAACAGCCGATGCCCACTGTGCGGATGGTTGAAGGCGATGGATTTCGCGTGCAGACAAAGTCGCTCTCGGAAAGGATCGTGCTTCCCGTATTTGGGATCGCCAACCACGGGATGGCCAAGTTCTTTAAAATGAACACGGATCTGGTTCTTCCGTCCGGTCAGCAGCTTGATTTTCAGAAAACTCAGCGAGGGTGTCTCCTTGATCACGGTATAGGCCGTCTGAGAGAACTTACCCTTCGAGGGATCATTAACCGAAAAAACGTATAGGTCTTCATTCTCGGCCAAGTAGCTGGAAAGAAGGCCGCGTTTCTCTTTCAGATTACCACGCACGGCCGCCAGATAGAATTTCTCGGTGGTTTTCCAGTTGTCCTTGAGACAGAGCTGGGCCTCTTCGGTTTTGGCGAAGAGCAACACGCCCGAAGTCTCGCGATCCAATCGATGAACGAGATACACATGCTTACTCGAACGTGCACATCCTTTACGGACATAGTCGTTCAGCACGTTCTCGGCAGTAAACGCCTCGTCGCGGCGCGTACTGGTGGTCAATACGCCGATTTCCTTGTTGACGACAAAGAGATCGCGATCCTCGCTGAGGATCTCCAGTCCGCGCGGACGATACTTACGGGATATGTGGGGATGAGAGGACATCATGGTGAGGACAAAAACGTAACACAGTGGGGGCCGGCGACGCGAGAGCGTTTTTCTGACCGCCTGTTTGACGGGCGCATCCTATCTCTCGGGAACTGGTATAGTACTCGTGTTTTCTGGAGTGG
>CAZTDL010000071.1:0-11400 GCA_964612775.1 uncultured Lentisphaeraceae bacterium | reverse complement strand
ATTCCCGCCTTTTCTTCTTTTTCCGAAAGCGTGCGTTTTATTTTGCACTTCACGCTTGCCTCTCGGGGTTCTTTTGTGGCATACTAAGTGCGTATTATTGACGTAAGATGAGAAAAAATAAAAGGAGACAGGTGTTATGCAACGGCTCTGTGGTTTTGGAGTTAACAGGTTATGCGTGATGATTGCGTTTGCCTTTGCGGGTACAAATCGGTTGCAGGCGGCAGAACAGGTTTGGAACGATGCGGGTGCCGATAATGGTTGGAGTACCCATGCCCTGAACTGGGATGCGGACTCGGCGTGGGCCAACGGCAACAGCGCTGTTTTTTCGGGTGCCGGCGGCACGTTGGCCGGCGAGACCGTCGAAATCTCGAATGCGGTGATCGTGGCCGACATCACGTTCCAGACGAACGGTTACGTGATCGCCGATGCCGACGCCAACGGTACGCTGACGCTTTCGGGCGGACCGACAAGTGTGGTCACGGTGGTGAACGCGGCGGACACGGCGATCATCAGCGAGGTGATCGCCGGGGCCAACGGTTTCATGAAGGCCGGAAACGGCGTGCTCTGCCTGACGGCCGCCAACACATACACGGGCACGACAACCGTTCACGCGGGGGTGCTGCGGCTTCAACCGGGCGTCTTGCAGGGGCTCGGCGCCACAGGGACTGGGAACGACAACACGGTGGTCGACAGTGGCGCGACAATCGATTTCAACAGCTGTTATAAGGACAGCAGCACGTCCGAAAAATTCACCATCTCGGGTGCCGGCTCGGACGGCAAGGGTGCGCTGATCAACAACGGGCCGGGACTGGGACACAAAAACAAAAGCCTCGGCGACACGACGCTGCTGGCCGACACGGTCATCGGGGGATGGAATCGTATCGATATTCACAACATTATCGGGAACGGTCACATGCTGACCAAGGCGGGTGCCTTTCATCTCTGCACCTTCAACGTCCAAAACGCCACGATTGTGATCAACGAGGGCAAGCTTACTATTTTAGACTCGCGCGGGTTGGGCGGAACCACGCCGGGTGATACGATCGTCAATGGCGGCTGTCTGGGCTGCTGGAACACCTACTCCATTTCGGAACGGATCACTTTTAATGGCGGCTCGATCTCTGAGGGCGACGTGAACGACACCTTCTATCTCACCGGGCATCTCACGGTGAATAGCAACGTGTTCGTCAACTCAAGCGGTTCTCGCGGGGTGGAGATCAGCGGTTTTGTCGACGGTCCCGGCGGGTTCACCCAGTCGGGCGACGGCTGGTTCATCGTCACGTGCGACACCAACACGTATTCTGGTCCGACGACCGTCAACAGCGGCAAGTCCCTGTGGGTCGGGCGTCCCAACCTGTATGCGGGTTCTCTGGGGTCGGGGGCGGTCACGAATTACGGCACGGTGTACTGCTATTCGGGTCGACTGGGATCCGGCAATTTTGTGAACAACAACCTGTTGTATTTCGACGCTACCAACACGTTTGCGATCTCCAACAATCTGCTCGGATCGGGAATGGCCTACGTCCGCTACGGCGGACAAATGACGATGAGCGGAAACGTCTCGTCGAACGGGGCGTTCCGTTTGGCATGCGGCGGCCTGCTGCTGACCAACGGTGTGCGCTTCAATGTCAGCTCCGATTTCACAATCGCCGATCGGCTTTCCGCAAACTATCCGGTCGATCCGACCAACGTGACGGCGACGCTCAATGTTGCCGACGGGACGCTTCTGTCGGCGAGCGCGATGGTCATCGGGAACGGGAGCCCTGTGACGGGAGGAGGCATGACGGGGACGGTCAACCAGATCGGCGGAACGGTGAGGACGTTCGGCTGGAACGGCGACCCCATCAATTTTCCGGGCGAGCGCGAAGGCCTTCGGATCGCGCACTATGGGCTTGCCTACGGAACCTATAATATGATGGGCGGTACGCTGATCGTCGATAACGGCTATCGGTTGTCTGTCGCGACGAGCGGAAAGGGATGGTTCCGCCAGACAGGCGGTCAGGTCTATGCGGACGACGTCATGGTGAATAGCCGAGACGGAGGGGGCGGTTACGGCCGTTTGACGGTGGAGGGCGGCGTGCTGAACGTGGGAAGCAATGGTATCGCGGCGGGGGTTGGCGCTCCTTACCTTGTGGAATACGGCGGTTCGGGCGGTGTGATTCGCGCGGTTACGAATTTCGCGTCCTCGCTGAATGCGGTCCTGTACGGCACGGGCACGAATGCGGGCACGTTTGATACGAAACAGTGGGCGATCAAGCTCTCCGGCAAAATGACAGGTCAAGGCGGATTGAACAAGACCGGCACTGGCACGTTGACGCTGACGGGGACAAACGCGTATGGCGGCGGCACGTCGATTCTGGAGGGGACGTTGAGCGTGACCAATCGTTTCAGCGTGCCGAATGGAGCTTTACGGTTCGGCGTGACGGACTCTGGCGCGTGCGGCGTACTCTCTGCGTCCGGCGACTTTGACTTGGGCGGCTTAGTGGCGGGCGTGGTCAACCCGGAAGCGTTAAACAAATACACTCATTATCGCGTCGTCTCCTGTACTGGCGTGTTGAGCGGAACGCTGGACAAGACCGGATTGCCCGGATCGTGGATCGTTTACTATGATCGGGCAATGGGCATTGCGGAACTTCGGTCCCTCGGTTCCGTGTTTTGGTTAAGATAACGGGGGGGGGGGAGGCTTTTTAAGCTTTGGATTTGACGCGGCGCTCGATCCTCGCGTAGCAGGGATAACGCGCGGGGTCGTCGTCGGGGAGAATGTAACGCCAACGACGGTAGTTGAGGCACCAGAGCGAGGGGTGTTTGCGGATAACGCGCTCGAATGCGCGGGCAATCTCTTGGGTCGTGGCCGTGTCGTCCTGTTGCGGGGCGGGCGAGAAAATCTGACTGGGTTCGATGCGGTAGCGGCCATCCTTGTAGGGCCGGGACCACGCGAAAATGATGGGAACTTGGAATTTGCGCGACAGGGCCGCCGGCACCAGCGAGATGCCTGCCGGAATCCCGAAGAGTTTGACCCAGGCCCCTCCTTGCCAGACATGTGTGTGCTGGTCGATCAGCAATCCGATACTGGTGCCGTGCTTGAGCGCTTGCATGAGGTGCCGCACGGCTCCTTCGGAAGGCACGATCTGCTGGCCGATGGTGGAACGGAAGCGCGTCAGACGTGCGGTCAACTCGTCGGAACCGGTCGTTTTCGCCACGGACATCATCGGGATGCCTTTTGACACGCAGGCCTGGGAAAGGATTTCCCAGTTGCCGATATGAGCGCTGACCGTGATGGCCGGCTGACGGGCGCGGAGTTCTTCGAGGACACAGGGCGAGAACGTGACCGTCTGCTGCAGGCGCTTAAGGGTGTCGCGAGACATCCAAAAAATGTTCATGAGCACGCGGGCCATATTCCGATATGCGCGACGAGTGATGGCCCTTTCGCGGGGGAGCGTGATCCTTTTGCCGAAGATTAATTTGAGGTTGGCGTGGGCGATAGCTCTTCCTTGCCGGTCGAACGTGTATGCGATATCGCCAATCCAACGCGAGAAACGCAAAAGACCGCTCAGCGACAGAGGGGGGATGATCATTTCGCCGAGCCAAACAAGAAACCATTCAAACGGTTTCCGAAGATGCCGGTAAATTTTTTTGATGCGCTTTTGTGCCATAGACGGAAATAAAATAGCATTCAAAAACGCGCCGGAAAAGAATAAACGCCTTAAGTTTCGCCTTTGTAACGTTGCTTGTTCGGAAAAGCGCGTTGCCGCTGTTGTCCGCTGCCCTAGTCAAACGTGTCGGATTGAGAGGGAAACGCTGGACGGTTCAACGCGGAACAGCCCACGCGACTTCGTCTTTTTCTTGTTTCTCGGGATACTCCGATGCTCCCTACCACATGTCGCCGACTTGGGCGCAGGGGAGAATCTCGACGGTCGCGTCGACTTCCTCGCCGGGAGCAAAGCCCGCAATGCCGACGACAACGCGAATGGGCGTATGATCGGGGATCGTGAAACCCCGTTTGCGCTTTGTGCCGTCCCAGCAGATGTTCATGCGGTTATAGGAGTAGTGCTTGGCTACGCGGACTTGGGTTTCTTCAGTCAGCATCGGCACGGACATCGACGCGATCAGCCGATTGTTTTCAGCAATGCTGTAGACGGCCACGCAGGCGGCTGGGCCGGCATTTTCATTGAGGGCCGGCTTTTTTGTGCGATAAACCACCTTGCAGACGAGGTCTCGGCTGTCATTCAGCCGCCATGCCATCGCTTTACCCATCCAGCTGACGGCTTTGTTGTCGAAATTGACGGTGCTGTATTTAATGGTGCCTCGCAAATAGGCCCGCATGGTCTTGGGGTGGACGAAAATGCCGAGTTCGTCTGGCTGTCCCGGCAGGCAATAGAGCGAAAAGTCGTGTGAATAGTTGCCCGAGTTCTCGAATTTCCACTTGCTGACTTCAGGCGGCCAATCCTTGTCGTATTCGAGCGGTTTCAGGAGAAAGGCCTGAACGGCCGGCGTGAGGTCGTTCAGGGTCAATGCCGTCAGGTTTCGCGCGGAGGATTGAGTCGCGGCGCGCTCTTTGATGTTGGCGACATCCGGCACGGGGGGCATGAGACGGTACTTGGCTTTAGCCTCTTCAAGAATACGGTTTGAAAAATCCTTGCGCTGCATGGCGACGCGCAGCCGGGTGGCTTCCTTTTTGATGATTGCGGCATCGCTTGTCTTCCCTTCTGCGGCGGCCCGGTTCTGCAGCAGGTCCAGGCCTCCGAGGTATTTTTCCGCGAGGGCCGTCACTTTGTTGTTGCGCGCAAAATCGTTTGCGGTGCGTCGGGCGACATAGTTCTCTTGGATGAGTCGCAGCGCTTCGGCGGACGAGCCCATATTTTCAGCTGTAAGTTCGGGGACGATCTCGAAGGGGTCCGGCTCTGCGCCGAGCGCCTGCATGAAGCGGCCCGCCTCTTTTCGGACCGACTCCATGCCGAGCAAATCCTTGGATTCTTTCATTCGGACGGAGAGTTTTTTGAGTTCCAGCACATAGTCTTCTGCCAGCGGCAGCAGCGCGGCATTGTAATCCTCGGCGATCTGGGCGAGCCCGGCATGGAAGGCGTCGCGTGCCTTAACGGTGTCGGGCGGCAGAGCGGCGGCTTCGGGCGCCGTGTTCTGGGCCGTGGCGACGAGGGCGAACAGATAAAGGCTGGCTAGAATTTTTCGCATGGTCAGGTCTCCCAAAATGAAATAAGGGATATTTATAGCACAGTGCGGGGAAAAGAAGAAACGCGGATTTTTGGACAGTCCTCTCGCCTTCTGCTATATTTCTTATCTTTCAAGGGGAGAGAATTCGAGGATTAATAATGGTTGCTTTGAATGAGCAGGAAGCCGCGGCGCTGGTGGCGTTACAAAGGGGAATTCCTTTGACGGAGTATCCGTTCGCGGAGCTTGGCGCGGCGTGCGGACTTTCGGGAGAGGCGATGTTGGCGGTTACGCGGCGTTTGCTTGCGACGGGCGATGCGCGGCGTTTCGGCGCCGTTTTCGATGCGCGGCGGTTGGGGTATCGCAGCGCACTGTGCGCGATGACGTTGCCGCAGGCGCGGCTGTCCGGAGTGGCCGACAAAGTGGCATCCGTGCGCGGTGTGACGCATGCTTATGAGCGGGGATGGCCCGCAGACTTGTCGCCGGATCTGACGGGGGGACCGAACGGGCGGCGATGGCCGAACCTGTGGTTCACGCTGGCCGCGCCCACCGCCTCGTTCGCGCAGGAACTGACGTCCTTGCGTGACGCGTGCCGGCCGTATGCCATTCATGAGTTGCCCGCTACGCGCCGTTTCAAAATCGATGTGATCTTTGACGTGCGCACACGGGATCGCGATGAGCGTGTCGAACCTCGCCTGCTGACAGATCGTGACCAGACTCCGGCTGTTGAACTGGACGCGGGCGGGAAGCGTCTCGTCAAGTTGCTGGAGGGCGATTTGCCGGTGACGGAACGCTTTTTTGAGCCGTTGGCTCTGCAGGCGGGTTTAAGCGAGGAAGCGTTACTTGAGCAGCTCCGCACTTGGCAGCGTTCCGGCGTGCTGCGGCGTATCGGGCTGCTGCTGCGGCATCGCGAGATCGGCTTCAAGGCCAACGGCATGTGCTGTTGGGATCTGCCCGAGGCGGATATTACGGAGGCGGGACGGCGCGTGGCCTCTTTTCCGGAAGTGACCCACTGCTACGAACGGCTGCGGATGGATCTGTTTCCCTTTCGGCTTTACGCGATGATCCATACGCCGACGTGGTTGGGCACGCAGCGGCTGTTTGAACGCATCACGCGGGAATCGGGACTGACGGGAGGGCAGCTGCTGCTCTCGATTACAGAGTTTAAGAAAACAAGTATGTCGTTTTTCTAGCCTATGAAAATCGTTTGTGACAAAAATATGCCGTATGCGGCCGAGGCGTTTGGAACGCTGGGCGAAGTGCTGCTCAAGGACGGGCGGCTGATCACACCGGAGGACGTACGTGATGCGGAGCTGTTGATCACGCGGTCAACGACAAAAGTCAATGCGGCTCTGTTGGACGGGAGCGCGGTGCGGTTTTACGGCTCGGCGGTGATTGGTACGGACCATATCGATATTCCGTATCTCACTTCGCAGGGCATTGCCTGGTCGGCCGCTCCCGGCTGTAACGCGGAGAGTGTGGCGACCTATTTTACGGCGGCGTTACTGTGGCTGGGCGGGCGGTTTGGCCTGTCGTTGGAGGGAAAGACTGTCGGCGTGATCGGCGTTGGAAATGTGGGCCGCCGAGTCTGCGGACATGCGCGTGCGCTCGGGCTGCGCGTGTTGGCGAATGACCCGCCCCGTCAGCGCGACGTGACGGATGCTTCCGCCCGTGAGTTTGTGTCGCTTGATCGCGTGTTGGAAGAGTCAGACATTATCACCTGTCATGTGCCGCTGACGAAGACCGGCCCGGACGCGACGTATCATTTACTGACGGCGGAGCGTTTCGCGCAGATGAAGCCCGGTGTGATTTTCATCAATGCCGCTCGCGGTCCGGTGATTATGACCGATGCCTTGTTGGCCGAATTGGGCTCACGTGTGTCACATGCGGTCATCGATTGTTGGGAAGGCGAGCCGGTCTACCGTCCCGACTTGCTGGCGCGCGCGGATTTGGCCACGCCCCATATCGCGGGACACGCCTACGAAGGCAAGGTCAATGGAACGGCGATCGTGTACCGCCGCGCCTGCGAATTTCTAGGCGTGCGGCCGACGTATCCCTTTACGCTGCCTCTTCCTCCCTTGCCCGCGTGGCGGGCTGACGCGACAGACCTGAAGGACGAGGATGTTTTGCGCGAGTTGGTGCTGAGCGTGTATGACATCGAAGGCGACTCTCGCCGTCTTAAAGACTCCTGCGTGGCGGACGATGCGGCGCGGGCCGCGGCCTTTGACGCACTGCGCAGCAAATACCCCATGCGTCGCGAGTTTGCCTCCACCTGCGTGGCGCTGGCCGGAGCATCAGAGGCGCTCCGCTCCAAAATGCGCGGCTTAGGCTTCGAACTGGCGTAACCGGATCTCTGGCCGAACGGATCGGTCACGATACGAAATATCGCTGGGCCTTATGGACGTCGTCCGTGATTTGGCGGTTCAGCGCTTCCGGCGAATCGAAAACGCATTCGTCGCGTAGCTTCGCGAGGAAGAAAATCTCGATAGTCTTGCCGTAAAGATCTCCTTGGAAATCGAGAAGGTGCGTTTCCAGGACCGGCTGTTCCGCATTGGCCTCCGCAAACGTCGGATGCACGCCGAGATCCGAGACGCCATTAAACGTTTGCCCGTCCGCGAGCACGCGGACCGCATAGACGCCGTTCGGCGGCAAGACTTCCGAACGCGGTTGCACATTGGCCGTCGCCACGCATAGTTTCTGGCCGACTCCCCGTCCGCGTATGACGACATCGCGCACCGAATAAGGACGGCCCAGCATGGCTGCGGCATCTTCCAGCCGGCCTTCGCGCACCGCATAACGGATACGGGTACTGGAAATCTCGACACCCTTGTATTCGGCGTACGGCACGATGACCACGCGGAATCCATAGCGTTTCCCGTATTGAGCAAGCATTTCGGACGTACCCGCAGCACGCCGGCCAAAGCGCCAGTTGCCGCCGCAGCGAATCTCACTCAGCTTGGCGCTTACCGACGGTTTGAGGACGCCGTCCTCTTCGCTGCGAGGCTTGCCGCAGAGCCAGCGAATAAAGGTTTCCGGCTCTTGCACGGCAAGCGCCCGCGTAAATTCAAGCAACAACACGCCGTCTATCCCCGAGGTCTCCAGCAGGCGGAGGCGCTCTTCGAGCGTGCTCAGAAGCGGCGGACACTTTGAGGGAGCCAACACGGCCAACGGATGACGGTCGAAAGTGAGCACCCACGCCTGTCCGCCGATTTCGCGCGCGCGCTCAACCGTGCCGGACAGAACGAGCCTGTGGCCTTTGTGCACGCCATCGAAGAAGCCCGCCGCCAAAAAAACCGGCCCCGGGATTTTTCGGAAATGCAAGGGTTGCGTGATGATTTTCATGGGGACGCCGAACGTGTCGATATGCGTGAAAAGGGGATTATGCGGGTCGCGAGTTGCTCAGATGTCAGTTTCAAGATATCGTCAAACGGCAGAGCGTCTTTCACGTCGAACGTGCCGGACTGCGTGCGGCGCAGGGCATCGAGACACGCGCCACAGCCGAGCGCCAGCCCAACGTCATGCGCCAGGGTGCGCACATAGGTGCCTTTGGTGCAGAACACGTCGAACGCGACTAACGGAGGCGCCCAGTCTGTCATCGCAAATTTGTAGATGTGGATGAAACGCTGCTTGCGTTCCACTTCCTGCCCTTTGCGGGCAAGTTTATACAGCGGCACGCCGTCCATTTTAATGGCGGAAACCATGGGCGGCGTCTGAAAAAGATCCCCTTTAAACTCAGCCATCTTCGCCTCGACCTGTTCGCGCGAAAGGGTGTCCCACGGTTTTTCTTCGAGCGTCACGCCGTCGCAATCCTGAGAGGATGTCGTACGTCCGAGCCTCATCACGCCGGTATAGGCTTTGTCCCCGCCCATGAATTGGTCCGACAGTTTGGTGCCCTTTCCGAGCAGGATGATGAGTAGCCCGGTGGCGTTGGGGTCCAGCGTGCCGCCGTGTCCGACTTTTTGGATGTGAAAAGTCTTGCGGATCTTGTGGACGATATCGTGCGAGGTGGGGCCGCTCGGCTTATCGACTAACAGAACGCCGTCGAAAAGACCCCAAGGGGATGGTGCTTGTGAGAAAGAGGGCATCAGTCTGTGACTCCAACCTTACTGCTCATCGGTCTGCCGCTCTGAGGGAGGCGTTTCTTGTTCCGACTCGGACGGCATGTCAAGATGACTGAGCACGTCGAGAATGTGGTCACCCTTTTCGACCGACCCATCCAGCTCAAACCGCAGACGTGGCGTATACTTCAAACACAGGTCGCGATTAATGAGCGTCTGAAATTCTTTAGCCTTGTTTGCGAGTTTCCGAAGCATCGCGCCTCGTTCATTCTCGTGACCGAAAATCGAAACCGACACGGTTGCGTTCTTGAGGTTTCTCGCGGTCTGGATATGAGTAATGGTGATGGCGCCCAGATCGATCGGGTCTCCGGCGAAAACCTTATAGAGAGCTTCGCCGATTTCACGGCGCAACAGCGCATTGACGCGCTCGAGACGGTCAATGGACATATAACCTCCTTGATGCGGAAGATCGACGTGCCGGGATCAGGAGATAGGGGGACCGAACGGATTGCGTGTTGTTCATGTCCTGCCTGTCTTCTGCGATTCCGTCATGCCGCAATTTACAGCGTGCGAGGCAACTCTTCGAGCGCGAAACACTCGATGGTGTCGCCCTCTTTGAAATCCTCGAAGTCGTTGAAACGGACGCCGCATTCCTGCGCGCCGGTGATTTCTGCGACTTCAGCCTGAAAATGCTGAAGAGAGGAGAGCTTGCCGGTCCAGACGATTTCCTTCTTGCGGAAGATGCGGAACCGCGCGTCAGAACGGATGACGCCGTCCAGCATCTGGCATCCGGCAACGCGTCCTGTCTTGCCGATATCGAAAATCGCCTTGATTTCCGCATGTCCTTTGACCACCTCTTTGTACTCGGGCGGCAACAAATCAAGCATGCGCTGCTTCACGAAATCGAGCAATTCGTAAATGATGCGGAAGGTGCTGATCCTCACGCCGTCATGGCGCGCTTGCTGCTGCACACCCGTCTCGCATCCGACATTGAATCCGACGATCAGCGCTTGGCCTGCACCGGCCTTGTTCACGTCGGTCGCGGAGATGTTGCCGATGGCTTCGTGAACGATGTTGAGCGTGACTTTCTCGCTCTTGATCTCCCGCAGCGCTTCGCAGATCGCTTCGGATGAGCCTTGCGTATCCGCCTTGACGATCACGGCTTGCTCGCGGCGCAGATTGTCTTTCATCTGGGTCATGAGCGCGTCGAGCGAGGTGGCTTTGGCGCTCGCCAGTTGCACTTGCTTACGCTCTTCGGCGGTCTTTTCCGACAACTCGCGGGCCCGCTTCTCGTTCAGCATCACGCGGAAAGGCGCGCCGGCTTCCGGCACGCCGGAAAGCCCCATGCACTTGACCGCTGTGGCCGGAGTGGCTGATTTCACGCGTCTGCCGCGGTCGTCGATCAACCCGCGGATGCGGCCGAAATGCTCGCCGCACAGAATAATGTCGCCGACATTGAGCGTTCCGCCCGACACCAGGAGCGTAGCGGTCGGACCGAGTCCCTGTTCAAGTTGGGCCTCAACCACATAGCCGTCTGCACGGCGGGCCGTGTTGGCCGTCAACTCCAACATGTCGGACTGCAAAAGAATCATTTCAAGCAGATGGTCGACGCCCTTTCCGGTGGTCGCCGAAACTTCGGCGCAGATGACGTCGCCGCCCCATTCTTCCGGAGTTAAGCCTTCGCCTTGCAGCATCTGGCGTACGCGGTCGGGCTTGGCGGTCGGCAAGTCGCATTTGTTGATGGCGACCATGATCTGTACGCCAGCCTGCTGCGCGGCTTTGATGGCTTCGCGCGTTTGCGGCATGATGCCGTCATCCGCCGCAATGATGATGACGGCGATATCCGTCAGCATCGCGCCGCGGATGCGCATCGCCGAGAAGGCCGCATGCCCCGGCGTGTCGAGGAACGTGATCTTGCGGCCATTGACTTCGACCGTGTATGCGCCGATGTGCTGGGTGATGCCGCCGGCTTCGCCCGATGCCACGCGCGTGTGGCGGATACGGTCCATCAGCGAGGTTTTGCCATGATCGACGTGTCCGAGGAAGGTGATCACTGGAGGACGCGGCATCATCTCTTCCGGTTTGTCTTCGGGGATCGCGTCATCCGCGTCTTCGCTGCGGCGAACAGGCTTGCGTTCGGTTGAGCGTTTCTGGCGCTCGATCTCAATCTTAAAAC
>CAZTDL010000070.1:0-11418 GCA_964612775.1 uncultured Lentisphaeraceae bacterium | reverse complement strand
TGCTTATGACCGGCATCAAGGTCATCGATCTGTTGACCCCCTACCGCAAGGGAGGCAAGATCGGCCTGTTCGGCGGCGCAGGCGTCGGCAAAACCGTTTTGATCCAAGAGCTGATTCATAATATCGCGCACGAGCACGGCGGTTATTCGGTGTTCGCGGGTGTCGGTGAACGTACGCGCGAGGGTACGGCGCTCTATCAGGAAATGGCCAGCGCCGGCGTGCTCGACAAAACCGCGATGGTGTTCGGACAGATGAACGAACCGCCGGGCGCGCGTTCGCGCGTGGCTCTTTCCGCGCTAACCGTGGCCGAATATTTTCGCGATACCATGCGTCAGGACGTCTTGTTGTTTGTAGACAACATTTTTCGCTTCACGCAGGCCGGTTCGGAAGTCTCGGCGCTGCTCGGACGCATTCCCTCCGCTGCGGGCTATCAGCCCTCCCTCGGGACGGAAATGGGCGAATTGCAGGAACGCATCACCTCCACTAAAAACGGCTCAATCACGTCCGTCCAAGCCGTGTATGTGCCGGCCGACGACTACACCGATCCCGCTCCGGCCACCACCTTTGCCCATTTGGATGCGACCACCGAACTGTCGCGCGCGATCATGGAGCAAGGCATCTACCCCGCCGTAGACCCGCTTTCGTCAAGTTCGTCGATGCTCGCCCCCGAAGTGGTCGGCGAGGAACATGTACGCGTCGCTCGCGGCGTGCAGGAAGTTCTACAGCGCTACAAGGAATTGCGCGACATCATCGCGATTCTGGGCATGGACGAACTGTCTGAGTTCGACAAGATCACCGTTGCGCGTGCCCGCAAAATCCAGCGTCTGCTGTCTCAGCCGTTTCATGTGGCCGAAACCTTCACCGGCATGAAGGGCGCGTATGTGAAGCTGGAGGACACCATCCGGTCTTTCGCAACGGTGCTGGACGGCAAGTGCGATGAGCTCCCGGAACAGGCGTTCTATATGGTCGGCACGATTGAAGACGTCTACGAGAAAGCGAAAACGCTGAAATAATTATGACCACGTTCCCCTTCAGCATTTTGACACCCGGCGGCACGATCGTCAGCGGCGATGTGACGCAGATCGAAGTCCGCACCTATGTCGGCTCACTCGGCGTCATGGCCAAGCACGAGCCCATGGTGGCCGCCTGTCCCGCCGGCATCGTGCGCATTCAGCAGGACGGCGTATGGGTCCGTTTCAAGACGGAGGACAGCCTGCTGACCACTGATGGGACAAAGGCCACGGTGCTGACGTCGTACGCCCAGTATGCAGGCTCCCAGTAACCCGCGCGCCCAGTATGCGGGTCTGACTTTCGCCGCCGATTCCCGTTCTCTTTGTTTCTCGACGTTCCCCAGCGGTCTTTTCCGCTCATGACATGAACGCGCACCGAGAAGGTGTTCCGGGCATGAACTCATTTCCGCAACGCGGAGCGCAAACGGCGCCGATGAGAAAAGGTCCCGCGCGCAGAAAATCTAGGGTTGTGAGGCTCCGCCTGCCGTGTTATAGTTTTTGAGCTTAATTAAGCTATAGAAAGCATATGAATACGGGGGGTGTATGGGGCGGAATAAGGTTTCGAGACGCTGTTTTCTGAAGACCGGCGCGGCGCTGGGAGCACTCGCTTTTCCGACCCTCATTCCGTCTCGCGTCTTGGGCCGGCAGTCGCCATCAAAAAAGATCCAAGTGGGCGTGATCGGTTGCGGCCGGATCGCGAACGCCATGGACATCCCGGGAGTCTGGAACAATCAAGATCTGGCCACCATCGTCGCGATGGCGGACTGCGATCTGAAGCGCGTGCGCGCGTCTAAAGAAAAGACGCATCAGCTATTCGAAGGCGACCTCCCCGACATCAAGCTGTATCAAGACTATCGCGCGTTGCTGGCCGACGCGTCGGTCGATGCTGTGATGATCTGTTCGCCGGACTTCTGGCATGCGCAACAGTGCGTCGAGGCGGCGCTTGCCGGCAAAGACGTTTACGTCCAAAAACCGCTTGCGATGACGATTTTCGAGAGTCGTTGCATCGTGGACGTCATGAAAAAAACCGGCCGCGTTTTCCATATCGGCACGCAGCAGCGGTCGGAAGGCAAAAGCACTTTCGGCCCTCAATTCCGCAAAGCGGCAGAATACGTCCGGAACGGGCGTCTCGGACGAATCCGGACCATCGAAGTGGGACTGCCTCAGGAGCCCAAAGAGCCCGCCGATTGGCCGCTCTTCCAATCGGTGCCGGACACGTTTGATTACGATCAATGGCTGGGATACACGCCGGTCGAATTTTATTCCGAGTTGCGTACCCATCCTCAGGGAAAGGACACCGGAGCGAATTTCGGACGGCCCGGCTGGATGACCATGCGCGAATACAGCATGGGCATGATCGCCAATTGGGGCGCACATCACATCGATATCGCCCAGTGGGCTCTCGACACGGAAAGCACCGGGCCTGTGAAAATCGAAGGCCACGCGGAGTTTCCCAAACGCCGCCTCTGGGATGTGCACGGTTCGCTCGACATGAAACTGACTTACGCCAACGGCACGGTCCTGCATATCGCAGACGACACGCTGTTTCCCAACGGCGTCCGTTTCGTGGGCGACAAGGGCTGGATCTTCTGCGGACGGGGCTCGGTCAAGGCCGTCTTAAATGATCCGGGCGCGGGCGGCAAACACGGTTACTGGAGACCCCTCGAAGCGAGTTCAAAAGCTCTCATCGAAGGCGAAGTGCCTCTGAAGTTGGCCAGCAACCCGCAGAACCACCATCGGATTTGGCTGGACAGCATCAAGACGCGCCGGCCCACCAACGTCCTGCCCGAAACCGCCCATCGGACAACCTCGGCCTGCATCCTCGCCTATACCGCCATGAACCTGAAACGTTCTCTGACGTGGGATCCGGCCGCCGAGCGGTTCACCGGCGAAGGGGCGGACGCGGCCAACGCCACCCTATCGCGATCCGAGCGCGCGCCCTATGGCGTGCGTACCGCTTTGAAACGCGCGGGATGGAATATCTGATTTCGTATACGCAAACAAGGAAAGAGTCTAATGGCACCACTAACACGACGTGGTTTTGTGCAAACAAGCGGCCTCGCAGGCGCAATGGCCGTCATGCCCAACCTGATCCCGTCACGCGTCTTGGGTCAGTCGGCACCGAGCAAATTGATCAATGTCGGCATCGTCGGATGCGGACGCATCTCGACCAGTATGGAAATGCCGGCGCTATTCGGGCTGACGGACATGGCGCGCATCGTTGCAATCTGCGATCTGGACACCAAGCGTCTGGCCTTTTCCAAGAACAGGATCGAGACCGAATACAGGAAGCGCCTGAAAACGGACGCCGGCTCCGTCAAAACGTTCGCCCGCTATCAGGACATGCTGCGCGACGGCGGCGTGGATGCGGTGATGGTTTGCACGCCCGACCACTGGCATGCCTTGTGCGCGGTTGAGTGCGCGATTGCGGGCAAAGACATCTGGGTCCAGAAGCCGTTTTCCCAAACGATCCACGAAGGCCGCATTCTGGCCGATGTCGTGCGCCAGAAGGGCGTGATTCTGCAAGTTGGTTCGCAGCAGCGTTCCGGCAAGCAGTTCCGCACCGCCTGCGAACTGGTGCGCAATGGCAGGCTCGGGCAGATCAAGCGCGTCGAGGTCGGGTTCGGCAAAGACAAGGACGGCGGCCGCAAAGAGGAAATGCCCGTGCCTTCCAATCTGGATTATAGCACGTGGCTGGGCCCTACCGCCCTCGCTTATTATACGGAAGACCGCGTCCACAATCAGGACACCTCCAAGATCAGCACCCGTCCGGGCTGGATTCAGATGGAGCCGTACGGCTGGGGCATGATCACCAACTGGGGCGCGCATCACATGGACATCGTGCAGTGGGGTCTGGGGACCGAAGACCGCGGTCCGTTGAGCGTTTCCGGCACTTGCGGCTGGTTAACCAAAGGCCTCTGGAACGCGCACGCTGAATTCGACCTGCTTTACAAATACGAGGGCGGCATCGATGTCAGCGTGTGCAATAAATACCCGAACGGCATCCGCTTCATCGGCGAAGACGGCTGGATTTTCGTCAGCCGCGGCGCAGAGAAGGTCACGGCCAGTGACCCGACCATGCCGGGCAAAACGCTCAAAGCTCTCGACGCAAGCGACGCCAAGCTGCTCGAAGCGCCTCTGGGCTCCAACGCAGTGCGTTTGCACGTCAGCGATAATCACGTCAAGGACTGGCTGCTGGCCATCCGCAGCCGCACGAGCGGCGTAACCAACGCCGAGAGCGGCCACCGATCAACCTCGGTCTGCACCCTCGGCCACCTCTGCATGAAGACAGGAAAGGCGCTTAAGTGGAACTACAGGACAGAGACCACCGACAACGCCGAAGCCAACAAATTGCTGGCGTGCCCCGAGCGCGGCCCGTTCAGCATTCCGAAAGTCATCAAGGCGGCGGGCATCACCGTCCACAACGTATAATCGAACATCTGTCGGGGCCGGCCTCCGCGCCGCCCCTCTCATCGACGAACCAAGGAACAAAACCATGACCCAAACAACGATTGTATGCGCAAGTGCCGCCGTCATGCTGCTCGCGGGCTGCACACCCCAAAGGCAAACGTGCTGTGGCTCCTGTTGCGGAGGGGACACCACCGTGAAACTGATTACATTGGACCCCGGGCATTTCCATGCCGCGCTGGTGCAAAAGCGGATGTATCCGGGCGTTGCGTCCAAAGTGCACATCTACGCGCCGGAAGGCAACGACCTCAAGATGCACATGGACCGCATCAACGGTTTCAACACGCGTGCGGATGCCCCGACAAAATGGGAGTCGGACGTCTATACCGGACCGGACTTTTTCGAGAAGATGCTGAAGGACAAGGCGGGTAACGTCGTGATCCTCGCGGGCAACAACGCGCGGAAAACCGACTACATTTTAAAAAGCGTGCAGGCGGGTTACAACGTGCTGGCGGACAAACCGATGGCCATCACGCCCAAGGATTTCGAATTGCTCAAGCAGGCGTTTGCCGTCGCCAAAGAAAAGGGCGTCCTGCTCTACGACATCATGACCGAGCGGTACGAGATCACGACCCAGCTGCAACGCGAACTCTCGCGCTTCCCAAAGGTCTACGGCGAGCAGGAAAAAGGCACGCCGGAGGATCCGGCCGTGACCAAAGAGAGTGTCCACCACTTCTGCAAGCTGGTGGCCGGCAAGCCTCTGCAACGTCCGCCGTGGTATTACGACACCACCCAGCAGGGCGAGGCGATCGTGGATGTGAACACCCACCTGACGGACCTCGTGCAGTGGGAAACCTTCCCTGGCGTCACGCTCTCGCCTTCCGACATCAACGTTGTCCAGGCGCGCGTTTGGACAACGCCCATCACGCTGGAACAGTTCAAGACCTCGACTTCGCAAACCGACTGGCCGGACTACCTGAAGAAGTCCTTGGATGCCGGCGGCGTTTTGCAATGCAGGGCCAACGGCGAGTTCACCTATTCAATCAAGGGCGTCTTCGCTAAAGTCTCGGTTCTGTGGAATTTCCAGCCGCCAGCCGGCGCGGGCGATACCCATTATTCTCTGATGCGAGGCACACGCGCCTCGCTGATCATTGAACAGGGCGAGGCCGAAGGCTACAAGCCCGTGCTGTATGTCGAGCCGCGCCGCAACACCGGCGTGAAAGCCGAGGAGATCGGGAAGGCCTTGGCTGAAGCGATCAGCACCCTCAACAAGACCTATCCCGGAGTCGCTTGCGAAAAGCACGAGACCGGATGGCGCATCAACATCCCTGCAAGTTACGCGGTAGGACACGAATCCCATTTCGGCCAAGTCACTGAGAAATATCTCGGGTTCCTCAAGAACCGCGATATGCCCGAATGGGAAGTGCCGAACATGCTGGTCAAGTACCACACGCTCATGGAAGCCTACAAGAAGAGTCGCTAAAGCTGTCCGTCTCCGCACCCCGCATCACATACGGGGTGCGGCGCACAAGAAAGCGCGGTCCGTCTCCGTGCGGACCGCGCTCGTTTTATCCCATCCTCATCGGACACATCGCACTCACTCAAAGTAAGCCTTTAGAACATACTGCAAAAGCATGCGGTGGGTATTGAAAAACGACCCGTTCAGCGCAATGGAATGCCGCATGATATCCAGATAATGTCCGCGATTCTTATAGAATGCGGGAAGGATGACCTGTTCAAGTTTGTCATAGAGAGAGACGGCATCACAGTCGCACCGGTCTTGGCCGACAGGATTGATATCACAGGGTTCCCCGATGGCCCAGCCCGTAGTGTCCTCGATATATCCTTCGATCCACCACCCGTCCAGCACGCTCAGGCTCGGCACACCGTTGACGGCGGCCTTCATGCCGCTCGTACCAGAGGCCTCCATCGGCGGTTGCGGCGTGTTGAGCCACACGTCCGACCCCGAAACCAGCAGACGGGCTTGATCCCAATCGTAGTTCGGCAAATAGGCCACTTTGACATGGCCGCGCAACGCGTCTCGGGCCTGATAAATGTGTTTGATCAACTCTTTGCCTTTCGTGTCCTCCGGATGCGCTTTGCCGGCAAAGATGATTTGAAACGGACCGACGCGAGAGGCGATGGCCTTGAGTCGCTCAAGATCCTGAAAAAGCAGGTCAGCACGCTTGTACGTCGCGACACGGCGCGCAAACCCGATCGTGAAGTCATCGACATCCAACCCCGCGTTGGTCAATTTATTCACATGGTCAACAAGTCGCCGCTTGGAGCGCTGATGGGCATCCCATATTTCGAGCGGCGGAATACTGAGCGCGTAACGCAACATAAAGCTGTCGCTGCGCCAACCGGGGATATGCCGATCAAACAAGGCTTGAAACGGAGAGCTCGCCCATGTGGCCGGGTGTACGCCGTTGGTGACGGCATCAATCCGGTATTTGCCAAACATCTGTTGGGAGACCTCGGCATGCTTCTTGGCGACACCGTTCACGTAATGGCTGAGATTAAGCGCGAGGTAGGTCATATTCAAAAGTCCCTCGCAGCAGAGCACGTCCTTCATCTGATCCAAATCATGGGAGCCAAGCGCGCGACGGACATCGTCAAGCGCGAACTTGTCATGCCCGGCAGGCACAGGCGTATGCGTGGTAAAAACGCAGAGCCGACGCACCACATCCACATCGGCGCGATTGAATGAATCGCGCCCATCGGCTTTCGCCTGTTCGTACAGCAATTCTAACGTCAAGAGGCTTGCGTGACCTTCATTCATATGAAAACGCTGAAGCTGCCGATGCCCCAACGCCCGCAACATCCTCACGCCACCGATACCCAACACGATCTCTTGGCACAGCCGAAACCACGCGTCGCCGCCGTAAAGATAGTCCGTCAAGTGTCGATCCCACTCGCTGTTTTCCGGCAGGTCCGTATCCAACAGATAAACCGGTATATGGCCGCCATCCGTTCCCGTCACGTCGTATTGCCAAGCGCGCACATAGACCGTACGCGTCTCGATGGTGACGGCGATCCGCTGCGGGAGCTCCTTCAAATAATCATCGACCACCCACTCGACCGGCTGTTCAGTCTGATTTCCGCGGGCATCGAGTTGCTGAAAAAAATAACCTTTTCGATAGAGCAAGGTAACTGCAGCCATCTCCAAATTTCGATCAGCGGCAGCGCGGATGGTATCGCCCGCCAACATTCCTAAACCGCCGCTATATGTCGGCAGATCAGGCGACAATGCGATTTCCATCGAAAAATAAGCGATCAATTTGTCTTCAGGCAAGGCACCCCCCCTTCGTTGTGCCCAGAAGCGAGCACCCTGTTTCGGAACGAATGTTTTCCGGATCTCATTCCCTTTTAACGCGTTGATTCTACACGCCATGCCCCATCTTCGCAACCCTCCATATCCGAACCCGCGCATACGCCTTCATGCGATACAAACGGTCATTCTGACTTGTCCGCATCGAACCAATTCCGAGTCCGCAGACAAATCCGTACCAACCAAAGCATCACCGGCACCTCAATCAAAACCCCCACCACCGTCGCGAGCGCCGCTCCTGACGAGAGTCCGAAAAGCATCGTCGCCGTCGCGATCGCCACCTCGAAATGATTCGACGCGCCGATCATCGCCGCAGGCGCGGCGTCGCCGTAAGACAATTTGAGCAGCTTGGCCACCCCATAACCCAACCAGAAGATCAACATGGTCTGAAGAAACAGCGGGACCGCGATCCACAGGATGGTGAGCGGGTTGTTCAAGATTGTCTCGCCCTTGAAACTGAACAGCAATACGAGCGTCGTGAGCAATGCGACAATCGTGACGGGCGTGAGCACATGCAGAAACTTCTCCTTGAACCAGGTTTCTCCTTTAGCCTTGATAATCCATTTACGCGAGAAATAGCCGCAGACCAGCGGCAACGCCACATAGACCGTAATAGAAAGCAACAGCGCTTCCCACGGCACGGGAAGTTTACCCACGCCCAGCAGAAACCCGCCCAACAGGCCGTAAAGCAGCAGCATCGTCAGCGAGTTGATCGCCACCATGATCAGTGTCAGGCCATCGTTGCCTCGCGCCAAATAACCCCACACCAGCACCATCGCCGTGCAGGGTGCAATGCCGAGCAGGATGGTGCCGGCGAAGTAACTGCGCCACAGCGGCACCTGCAACATCTTGACGCCTTCGTGCAGCACCACCGTACCGGCACCATGAGTAGCGCCCACCGCCAAGTCGAGTCCAAACGGCAGTTTCACGAGATCGGTGGCCTCCGCGCCGATGAATCCGCGAAACAGCACGCCGAGGAACAAATATGAGATGGCATACATCGTGAAAGGTTTGATGGCCCAATTCACAAAAAGCGTCAGCCACACCGGCGTGCCGCTCCGCCCCGCCTTGATCACTGACGCAAAGTCGATCTTTACCATGATCGGATACATCATAAAGAACAGACAGATGGCGATCGGGATGGAGACAACCGGTGCGCCTTTCACGAAAACGGACATGCCGTCCAACATCTTGGCCAT
The DNA here is from genome assembly GCA_964612775.1 of uncultured Lentisphaeraceae bacterium. GTDB lineage: Bacteria > Verrucomicrobiota > Kiritimatiellia > RFP12 > UBA1067 > DAOPZC01. The sequence goes on along the minus strand of CAZTDL010000070.1, from coordinate 2,470 downwards.
TCCCGGAGCGACCTTCCCCAAAAGGATTCCGCACACGATACACAAGCCCACCCACACGGTCAGATACCGTTCAAACACGTTCGTCAACTTCCGTGTCTCGCTCACTGTCTCGCCCATAACACACCTCCTTTGAACCCGTTCAAAACAAACCGCGATCTCCGCAGAGCCGCATAAGCCCCGTTTAACCGCGCTTAGCTCTTTCTCACGGCAACACCCCCGGCAGCGTCTCCACGTACCTCCGGATCTCATCCCGCACACGACGATAAAAAGCCAGCTTCGCCTCTTCGCCCTGAACCTGCCGCGCCAGCTCAGGCGGGTCATCGAATCCGACATGAACCACCTTGGCTGGCCCTGGAAAGTAAGGACAGTTCTCGTTGGCGTGACCACACACCGTCACCACATAATCGAACGGCACATCGGACAGCGTTTCCACGTTCTTCGATGTGTGTCCTGAGATATCGATTCCCGCCTCGGCCATCACCTTTACAGCGTTGGGATTCAATCCATGCGTCTCGATACCCGCCGAATACGCCTCAATCTCATCACCCTTCAACGCTCTTGTCCATCCCTCCGCCATTTGACTCCGGCACGAATTTCCGGTACACAGAAACAGGATCTTCAGCTTTCGCATGTCACCTTCTCCTTTATCCTCTCATCCACCCGCCGCCCCACTTCAGACCACAGTCCACAGAAAATAGAAACCCGCCGCCACCAGCAGAACACCTGCCAGTCCGCGCACAACCGTTTCCAATCCCTTGAACTTCACCGCCGCCGCACCGAACGAGACGCCCAGCATCAGCGCTCCCAGCGGCAGGGCAAACCCGATGGCGTACGCCACCAGCACGGCCGTCATCCACAGGGTGACGCCCTGCAGGACCGCCGCGCCGATAATGATGAATATTCCGGGATTGCAAGCCAGCGAACTCACGCTCACAGCCCCGCCGCCCACGATGCCGAATAACAGCGAACCGAGCACCCCTCCTGTGCGCGTTTTCACACCCAGCCTAGCTTTCCGCTGCGGCAGCTTGAAAGGCAGCAGGTTCAGCGCACCCAAACCCAACGCTATGGCCACAAATCCCGCAAACGCCTTCCAGTAGCGTCCAAGAGTCCCCTGCGCCACCTGCCCGACTGCAGCGGCCACCGCGCCCAGGATCACCAGCGAGAGCACCGCGCCCAAGAAAAAAGAGCCCGCCGACATCAGCCGCGCCCGCATGCTGTTGTCTTTGCGAGCGCCCGCGTAGCCCACAATGATCCCTAATACGGGCAACGTGCAACAGGCACTCACCACCGCGCTCAGGAGCCCGAGCGCGAATGATAGCGGGATCGCCGCGAAACCGAAACCCGCTTGGTCAAAAGCCGCAGTCGCATGCACCAATATTGACCGAACCCATTCCATGGCAGCCCCTTTTATTTACAGCCTCCCGCACCGCAACCGCCGGCCCCGCATCCCGACCGGGGACGCGAAGCTCCGACAAACGCCTTCAGTAGCGCGTCCTGAGTAACCTCCGTGTCGGCAACAACCGCCATTCCACGGCCCTTGACCATAGCAAGGACCGACGGCGCGCCGATCTGCGACACAACGCCCTTGTAATCCTCGGCATCCTTAGCGAGCAGGTACTTACCCATCTTCGTGCCCTTTTCCGTAATGGTCGCAGAGGCAGATGAAACTTCCTTCTGGATCATGATTGTCCGTGCGGCGTCGTCCGACGGAATCACCACAAACACAGCCTCCGTATTGGTGGCCACCACATTCAGCTCATCCATCCCTTTGAGTAAAACGACCCAGCCCTCAGCGTGCGCCACAGCAGCAGGCGCGACGACGTTCGCAGCCCCTGTCGGCAACGCGAAACCCTGCGCTTGCGGCTTCACATCCTTCGAGCCCGAAATCCGGGCCGCCAGCACCCCGACCGCGGCCAACACGACTGCACCGCAAATCGCCCACTTGATTCCTTTGCCGACATTCGACGGCCCGCAATGACAACGACAGCCCGGCCCGCACATTCCCGCATCCTCTTTCACTTCATCGTTTTGTTCGTTCATGTCTTTATCCTCAGTTTGATAATCCTTTTTCCCGACTCCATGGTGTTCCACACGATCAGGCGCTTCTATTCTCGCCCGCATGCAGCAATCGCAACGCATTGAGAATAACGGCCAGCGACGCGCCCATGTCCGCCGCGATCGCCATCCACAGCGTAGCCATATTCAAAAGCGCCAGTGCCATAAACACCGCCTTGATTCCCAACGCGAAGAAAATATTTTGGCGAATCACGCGCAACGTACGTTGCGCGTGCCGGATCAGCCAAGGTATCCGCATAAGATCATCGGACATGAGCGCGATGTCCGCCGTCTCGATTGCCGCGTCGCTACCGGCCGCCCCCATCGCGATGCCGAGCGTGGCGGCCGCCAGTGCGGGCGCGTCGTTGATCCCGTCGCCGATCATCGCCGTAGGGCCGATATCGTGAACAAAACG
>CAZTDL010000069.1:0-11440 GCA_964612775.1 uncultured Lentisphaeraceae bacterium | reverse complement strand
AGTGGTACCAGAAAACACGAGTACTATACCAGTTCCCGAGAGATAGGATGCGCCCGTCAGGAGCGCGCAAGACGCGACGCGACGGACGCAAAGCTTCTTTGAAAACGTTAACAGAGCCCTTCGCAGGAATCTGCGCTTCCATTTTCGTCATCGATATGGCACCTTATTGCATATTGAAACGTCTTATTACAAACGATGTCATCTGAATCGGGAATGAAATATGAAATACAGAAAACTGGGAACATCCGACATATCGGTTTCAGCCGTCGCGCTGGGGACATGGGCCATCGGCGGCGGCCCTTGGTGGGGCGATTCGGACGATGAGGAATCGACCCGTGCTATCCATGCCGCAATCGACGCGGGTGTAACGCTCATCGATACCGCCCCCATCTACGGATTTGGCCACAGCGAAAAAATCGTGGGGCACGCTATACGCGATATCCGTGACAAAGTCATCATTGCCACCAAATGCGGCCTCTGGTGGGATGATCCGACGGGCACTTTCCACGTCGAGCAGGACGGACGCACCGTCCGCCGCAGTCTGGACCCCCGCACGCTCCGCATCGAAGTCGAAAACAGCCTGACGCGTTTAGGGACTGACCGAATCGACCTCATGCAAACGCATGCGCAGGCAAAAGAACCCTTCAAAACACCCATTGAGGACACAATGGCCTGTCTCATGGATTTACGCCAAGAAGGAAAAATCCGCGCGGTTGGCGTCTCAAATTGCACCGCCGATCAAATGGACGAATACCGCGCCGCGTGCGTACTCGTCAGCAATCAGCCCCGCTACAGTATCCTTGACCGCGCCATCGAGAACGAACTGCTTCCCTATTGCCGGCGACACGATATAGCCGTTCTCGCCTACTCACCGTTGGAGCAAGGGCTTCTAACCGGTAAGATCGGCATGGACACGACCTTTGGCTCGGAGGCGTTCAGAAACCAACTGCCGTGGTTTGCGCCAGACAAACGGCGTAAGGTGCTGGACATGCTTGCAGGCTGGAAAGATTTGACTGACAAATACGCCTGCACGTTATCCCAACTCACGATCGCATGGACGATTGCACAACCAGGACTGACTGTCGCGCTGTGCGGCGCGCGTAAGATCGCGAATGCGATAGAGAACGCCGGCGCGGGCGAAATAGAACTCGCCGCCGAGGACATGGCCCGCATGCGGAACGACGCGGAAAACACCGCGCCAGTCAAATCATAATCCTTTACAATGCGGACGCGTACGGGGAGACGTGATGAACTGTGATCATGTTTTGCTGATAACACTTGCCGGCCTCGTTTTATCTGTCCGTGCACAAGAGCAAGCCGATCTGCGACGTCAGCTTGCCCTGATCCAACCTGAAGCCGTACAGCTCGTGCTGTACGATATGGCCACCCGCTGGCCTCAGACCTGCGGAAAGATGGATCGCGCATGGGCCGCCACGCTGGAAGAACGCCGGGCTGATCTTTTGAAACGTCTTGACGCCCATGAAGCCCCGTCCGAAGCGGAGACCCGCACCCTGCTCAAACAGGTTCGTACCGCGCTGCTTGCCAACCCGCTTCTGGACTTCGACAGACTTCTCATCGTACGCCGGGGTGCCAACAACCTTGCCTTGCCGCAGAATTGGCAACAGCAACGCGACGTCAAACGCCAAGGGCTCACGAACGAAATCGCCGTGATGACCGACCTGCGGGACGGGCCAACGATCAAACCGCTTCATAAAGCCCCCCCCGGAACCTATATCGGCGACCTTCAGCTCCACTGGGATGCGCGACGGCTCATGTTCACAGGTGAAAACCAGGCCGGACTCCATCGCGTCTATGAACTGGATATCAGAAAACCGGAACTGGTCAAAGAGTTTCCCTTTATCCCGGACAGCGACGTGGACAACTATGCCGGATGCTGGTTGGCGGATGACTCCGTGCTTTTTCTCTCAAACGCGACCTTTGTCGGCGTGCCCTGCGTGGTCGGATCTTCTTACGTCGCAGCTCTCTACCGATGGTATCCGGATGACGGGCACATCCGCCGTCTGACTTTCGACCAAGACCACAATTGGTATCCGACGCAACTTCAAGATGGACGCGTCATGTACCTGCGATGGGAGTACAGCGGCATCGTGCATTACGTATCCCGCCTTCTCTTCACCATGAACCCTGACGGCACCGGACAGAGAGAGCTTTACGGCAGCAACTGTTATTGGCCAAACGCGATGTTCTATGCGCGTCCAATTCCCGACGATCCGCATCGGTTTACCGCCATCGTCACGGGGCACCACGGCGTGCCGCGCATGGGCGAGCTGATTCTTTTCGATCCAACGCTGGGCCGGAAAGAAGCTCAAGGCGTCGTCCAACGCATTCCCGGACGCGGAAGAATCGTTGAGCCCATCATCAAAGATAATCTCGCAGACGATTCCTGGCCCAAGTTTCTGCATCCTTGGCCTTTGGGCGGCGGTTATGTCCTGACCGCCTGCAAACCCGATCCAAACGCGCTTTGGGGCCTTTATCTGGTGGACACCTTTGATAATCTCACGCTAATCTATGAAGAGTCCGGGCAGGCGATCCTTGAGCCTGTTCCAATCCAAGCCAGACCCCGTCCCGCAGTGTTGCAAGATCACGTGGAAACGGATGAGAAAACCGGACGCGTGAAAATCACCGACATATATTCCGGCCCTGGCCTCGCGGGCGTGCCGCGGGGTACGGTCAAGAAACTGCGGCTCATCACTTACTCGTTCGCCTACCGCGGCATGGGATCGGAAACTGATCGCGTGGGTTACGACGGGCCTTGGGATGTGGTGCGTATCATGGGCACCGTCCCCGTCGAAGCAGACGGGTCCGCCTATTTTGAAGTGCCCGCCAACACGCCGGTATCGATCCAACCGTTGGACGCCCAAGGCCGCGCATTACAATTGATGCGGAGCTGGCTCACCGTCATGCCCGGCGAACTGCAATCCTGTTCCGGCTGTCACGAACCGCAAAACAGCGGTTCGGGTCCTCTGACACGCATTCACGCTATGGCGCGGAAACCGTCAAAAATAACACCGTGGTATGGTCCCGAACGAGGTGTCTCGTTCAACCGTGAAGTCCAACCCGTCCTTGACCGTTACTGCATCCGCTGCCATGACGGTTCCATCGGCAGACCCGATTTCCGGGAACGCCCCGGCGTCTCCATCAAAACGAAAGAAGTCTATTACATTAACGCGAACAATCTCTTTCCGCCCTCATATATCGCGCTCTGCTCCTATATCCGGAGTCAGACACAGGAAGGCGACAACAATCTCCAGACACCCTGTAACTTTCATGTCTCAACCACCGAGCTATTCCAGATTCTGGAAGCAGGTCATCACGGCGTTCAGCTCGACGCGGAATCGTGGGACCGTTTAACCACATGGATCGACATGAACCGTCCGAACCATGGGAACTGGTCTGAAAATGTCGGCGAGAAACGCATGGGCAATCTTGCAACCCGCCGCCATGAGATGCAAAAACGTTACGCAAACCTCGACGAATCACATGAAACCGTCTATGGCGTAGCTAAGTTATCAGAACCCGCTCTGCCCCCCGTAAAACCGCAGGCCACAAATGCAACACCCGTCGTTTCAGGATGGCCGTTCGATGCCGACGACGCAAAGAGTAAACAGCAAAGATTAGGTGCAACCACGCGAACGCTCGATCTCGGCGGCGGCATGCGACTGACGCTCGTTCACATTCCGGCCGGATCTTTCGCTGCGGCTGACGGACACGTGGCTGAGATCAAAAAACCGTTTTGGATAAGCGCGAATGAAATCAGCAATGAACAGTACGCCCGCTACGACGCGGTTCATGACAGTTTCATGGAGCGAGGCGAATATATGCAGTTCACGCCTCAGGAACGCGGTTATCCGCTCAACACCCCCGCACAGCCGGTCTGTCGCGTTTCCTTCGAGTCCGCCGAGGCTTTCTGCGCCTTCGCCGCCAAAAGCACGAAAGCGCATGTCCGCCTGCCAAACGGAGACGAGTGGGAATGGGCCGCCCGTGCCGGTATGGCAACGCCGTTGTTCTACGGCGAAGTGAACGCCGACTTTTCAAGGTTTGCCAACCTGGCCGATGCCGTATTTCACAAAATGGATCGCATGCGCGCAAATATGCCGGGCGCAGCTATCCCCGCCTGGCGTCCAGCCGTCACCAATTGCTCGGACGGATTTCGCGTCTCGTCGCCGATCGGCAGCTTCGCACCCAACGCTTGGGGTCTGCACGACGTCAATGGCAACGTATGGGAATGGACAACGGACCGCCTGCCGGACGGTCGCGTTTATGCGCGCGGCGGTTCTTGGTGGAAACGCCCGCAATATGCCACCTTCGCGGCGCGCGTCCCCTTCGCGCCTTGGCAAAAGATTTATGACGTCGGGTTCCGCGTGGTTGTGGAAGACGATTAACCCTACTTCCCCGCAAGAACCAACTTTGCATGCGTGGCATAAGCACCGCGAGGATCGTTGGCATACGCACGGAGGACCTTTTCGCCTCGCCCCTCATAATCGCCAAGTCTGAACAAAGCGCGGGCAACGGCCAACTCGCGCAAACAGGCGGAACGTTCTTTGTCGCCCTCCGCATTCGCATAGTTCTTGATCGGCGGCAAATCAGGACTCATGGCGATCGAATATCCGCTGATATTTTCCTTCGCCAACAGGGTCCCCAAGACGGGAGCGCCCGATTTATCGCCGATCGATTCAAGCGCCATGGCGACCGCTCGAAAATGCGAAAACTCATTAGTGCTGCAAAGCGACTGCGCCTTCTCAAACAAGACCGGTAAGGCCGCTTTCGACTTGGCGCGTCCCAGCGCAATGATGTAACTGTCCACCCAGCTCACGCTGCGGTTGAACTGCCCCATACCGCGATAATTCCAGCCTTTGTCCCATAACGATCCTTTCACCTTTTCGATGAGTTCGTTTTCTCCGTCCGCCTGGCCCATCATGCCCAACACGTGCGCGTAGATAAAACGATCTTCAGGCTTCGAGGCCTTGGCATAGGCGACCTTGAGTAGCGGCACGCTGCGCGCATAATCGACCAGAACCACAGAAAGCCCCTGATACTGATTCGCCAAAGTCGCGGCCGCTTCGACAAAACGGGAATCCGGCAGAGGGAACGAATCCTTCATGGACAAAACCTCTTTCGGCAAAATCTCCATGTCGATCAGATGCTGCTGCAGGGCTCTCATGTTCACATTCCGTACCGTCACGCCCGTTTTGACCGACATAGCCGCCGCCACGCCCGCCGCATACCCCTGATTTTGGATATCAGGCTGCATGCGTAGAATCGGCATAGCATCGCGATGCGCGCTGATTCCCAGTCCCGTCACCAGTAACCCCTCCAGCTTCTTGGGCAACAGACACCGATAAGGCAGATTGACTTTCATCCCTTTGTGTCCGGGGTCTTCAATGAAGAACTGTTCATGCACCGTATGGCCATGCGAGTCGAAGTTGCTGAACGGCTGCACAATCACGTCCGGATAGGTACGTTCGTTCACCACATCCATCGGCGTCATATAAAACGCGCCGATCAGCCGACGCCGTTCGCGGCTGTTGATCCCCTGCGCCTGATCCCAGATGCCGTCGCGCATACTGAAACGGGAACGGAGAGCGAAGAAACAGAGATCAGCCGCATCCGTATCGTCCAAAAACCCGATGTCGGAGTTGGTACTGCTTGCCCCGAGATTTTTCGGCGTTTGTCCAACCCCCTGCAACGCAACCTCGGCCGACGTGATGAACTCGGTCTCTTCGCCAGCGAGCGCAGCCAGTTCGGCGTTTCCTGTCGAATCGATCGCGACCTTGCAACGAATCACGCCTCGTTCGCCGTCAGGCGTCAGCACAACCACACCGACCAGCTGACCGTTCTCGACGATCACGCCATTCACCATCGTGCCATACCACACCTCTGCGCCGGCCTTGCGGTTCTGGCTTCGGTACCATTCGGACTTGCATTGAGAGAAAACCGCGCCGGTCGCTTTCACGCCTCTATCGATCTCGCTCGTAAAACCCACACGGTTCCCCCAATAGTAATCACCGATCAAACCATCTGTCTGCACGCCGCCCATTTTGTAGATGTATTCGCAGACAATGGTTTTGGCCCCCTGCCTCGCGGCGGCAATGCCTGCGGGAGCACCGCCCGTTCCGGCACCTGCGACCACCACATCGCACTCGGCCAATACCGGTAACTCACGCGCTTCAGCCTTCACGAACCCTGAGGCATTGGTCAGGTAAGCGGGCAACCCCGAGGCATGTTCGCCCACAGCCACACCGGCGCGCGGCGACATCAGGTTGCCGCCGACGCGTACCTCTTTCACAGCCGAACGCTGTGCCGCAAGTTTGGTAGCCTCCGCGCCGATTCGTTCACCCAGCGCCATCAAGTTACCCGGCTTCATCACCTGTTCCGCAGCTTGGCGCGACACATCGGCCATGGCGCTAAGCACAAACAAGTAATCCGTCCCGTCCGGCTGAAAAACTTTCAGACCCACGGCATCCGCCCCCCGCCACGGCGACTCAGAAGAGGCTTTGCCCTTGATATAATCCGGCGGAACCAGCAAAAGCGTATCGGCGGATTCCAGCTGCGATGGCACAAAGGTCAGGTCGCGCGCCTTCTGCTCCGCCTCGGCAAAGGATTTGGCAGAACCGTCCTTCATAGGAAGATCGATCTCGCACTCGAACATACGGCCCTGAATCACGTCGGGTGTTCCCTTGGCAAGCCTGATCCCCGTTACCCGCGCAGTGTAAAGGCCGAAAAGCTCTTTCGCGCGCACACCTTCTGCCCGCGGCGCCTCACCGGCCACAACCGTACGTCTGAACGTATACGTGCCCGCAGGAAAAGGCGTGGCCTGGCCGCCAGCGGCCCGAGCCAGCAAGCCACGCTCTGTCGCATCGATCACAATCTTTGCCTTAATCACCTGTCGGCCACTGCGGTTGGCGATGACCACACCCGCAAGTTTACCGGAAACGTCCAACAGCGGTTCCGTCGCATGGGTGCCGGTCAGAAAAGAAATGCCGGCATTCAGCAACGCTTCATCCAGAGTTTTTTCACCTTCAGCGGCGTAGTCCGGTCCGACACGCCCGCCCCCGCGGAGGAGTCCTTTACCGGATACACGAAGAATTCACCCAGCAATTGTCGCTCAACGCCCGGTTTCAAAACCGCCAGCACCTTTAAATACCGATATTTTCCTTGAATCGGCACATTCATGGCGGCGCATTCAGGATAAAGTTCCATCACGCGTTCCGAGGTTTCAGCGATCGCCTTCCACTTTTTCTTATCTGCGCTTCCCTGCACACGAATCGTGCTCGTACAGAAACCCTTGTCGCCGTCGCGGTTGAAAACCACCGCCGAAAACGAGCCGAGTTCAATGACCGCTCCTAAATCCAAAACAAATTCGACATCCTCGTTATACTGCACACTTTGGCTCGATGGCTCAATCCACTTGCCATCGGCCAACATCTCGCAGCGAGGATCCTTGTGCTGCGGCGCGGCCGGCTTGTTGGCCTTATAGGAAAAAGGCAAAGACGCCGGACGCGACGCGACCTCGGTGAACATTTTCTTTTGTAATGTGCAACGCGTATCCTCATCGGCATCCACACGCAAGCGGAGTTTGCCAGCCATGTCTTCGCCCAGATAGGGACGGGGTGCCGCCACAAACACTTTAGCGCCCGCTTCCGCAGCCTTGCACGCCGCAGCAATCGCGCCCGACGAACCGCCGATCACAACCACATCCACATCCTGCACGAGAGGCAACGTTTTTTCGATTTCCACGATTCCAGCCGCACAGGCGAAACAACTCACAAAGCAACCAAGAACACTTGCACTTTTTATCATAGCCATATTCCTCTTCATCGGTCCTATCGTTTGCACCCGCCTAAAAAAACACGACGCATCGCCAACAGAAACAGATCAAAAAGCATTCGCCCACCGCTGGACAAAACGCGAACCGTCGAGTGTCCGCTGTAATTCCAATTCACGGGAATTTCATCGACGCGATATCCCATATCGCGCGCCATGGCAATCATTTCCACATCAAACGCGAACCGCCGAATCCGTAACCGTCCGAAAATTTCTTTAGCTGGACCTGCTCTGAACAGCTTGAAACCGCATTGCGTATCGTGAAAATCACGCACGCCGGCGATACGCACAAGCACGTTAAAAATACGGCTCAGAACCCTGCGATGCAACGGAGGATATTTTCCGATACGCGCACCGGGAACAGAACGTGAACCGCAAGCGATATCAGCACCCGCATCGATTGCGGCTTTGAGCTTGCGCCAATCTTCCAGCGGAGTGGAGAGATCGGCATCAGACATCAGAATCAAATCCCCTTCCGCTGCCAGCACGCCGGTTCTGACCGCATATCCCTTGCCACGGTTGATCGGATAACTCAACAGACGGAGACGAGGATCCTTGCGGTCTGTAATAAACGAATGGATAACCGTTGCACTCGCGTTAGGCGAACCGTCATCGACAAAGATGGCATCAACGATGCAGTCTTCCGAAGCCATCAACGCCGTCACCTGCTTGAGCAAGCCTTCCAGCAACAAATGCTCATTATAGACGGGTATGACGAGCGTTAACCTCATTGCATTTTTCTTCCCTTTTTCATCATGGAAGGCAGTGTAACAAGTATACGCTCTCGTTTGAAACCCCAAATATCACGACACCTTACTCGTCAAGCACGATGACTTGGTTAACCGTGCCGCCATAGGGTTCATTCCAAGTCCAGACGACGCTGTCGTTCTGATCAAACTCGATCAGTTTCCATCCAGGCTTAAAGTCCTTTGCGTTATGACCGGTCCAGTTGGCCATCACGACATGACCGTTCTTCAAGATCTGGAAACCCGCATAGAAGAAATTATTGAGTCCTTCGGGTTGAGCAAAGACCAAGTCTTTAAGAAGTATGCCTTGGGGATTAAAAACATAAAAACCTTTCGAATATCCTCCGGATAAACGCAGGTTCCCGTCCGGCGCATACTGCGCCATGTAGGCGTTGCGTGGACGCGGTAAAGCAAACTTCCGAAGCAGACGCTTCTCAGCATCAAGCCCCTTATCCAGAGAAACCTCATATGCGCCATCATCGGCAGCCAGCACAAGCGTCCCCTTCGGCGTAAAGCGCATGAGCCGTACATACTTGATCGACTTCGGCATTTCGTATGTGGCCAGCAAACGCTTCTGCGCACTAATCTCATACACCGTTCCAGCCTGGCACCCCAGAAAGGTGTGTCCGTCCGTCCGCCGTTGCACCGTCCGGATATCCTTCAGCGCATCAGACAGAAAGCCATCAACCTTCTGACGCAAGGTCAGATCATAGACCTCAAACCCCTTCGAACGGTTACAAAGCACACTGTTTTTGTCCAGCAACTGAAGATCGAACGCGGCCTCGGGAAGCTTGATCGTCCAGTTCTTCGAAACATCGTTCTGGTCCACATAGTGGAGCGCGCCATTCATATAATCGCTTGCGACAAAACAGTGTTTAATCTCATTCCCTCGCACCACCGCCGCCAGCATCCCAATCGCTAACAGTGTATGTTTCATCACCCTTGATCCGTTCCCTTTCATCTTCATTCCTCCCCTTTTTAATTCTTCATCAGACCGGTCACCAGACCCGGCACAACAACCCCTTGAGATACAAACCCTCCGGAAAACATAATCCTTCAGGATGATCCTCGGCTTGCTGCAAACGCGTCATGATCTGAACGTCACGCTTCGCGTCCACTGCGGCATCCACAACGACTTTGTGAAACAGTTCAGGCGTCATCAGTCCCGAACATGAGAAGGTCGCCAAAACGCCTCCTGGCCGCAGTAACTTGAGTCCCAACAGGTTGATATCCTTATAGCCCCGCGCAGCCTTCATAAGGCTGCCCTTGGATTCCGCGAACTTCGGCGGATCGAGAATCACTAGATCAAACGAACGACCCTCATCGCGGAATTTACGCAACACCTCGAACACATTACCCTGAAGAAATGACGACGACTCCATATGACAGGTATTCAAGCCCGTGTTAGCCTTGGCCAATTCCAGCGAAGGCGCAGAGAGATCGACATGGGTGACCGACGCGGCCCCGGCTTCCAGCGCGGCGATGCCGAAGCCCCCCGTATAAGAAAAAGCGTTCAGCACATCACACCCATTCGCGTAACGTTTAATGATCGCGCGGTTGTTGCGCTGGTCCAGATAAAAGCCGGTCTTGTGCCCCTCATGCACATCCACCCGATAACGACAACCCTTCTCTATGATCTCGATCTGATCAGGCGGAGGTTCCCCCGCCAAAACGCCGGTCGCAGGGGGTAAACCCTCATGCTCACGGATATCCACATCTGAACGTTCATAGACACCTCGGCAGGGTGAGTACCGTTGAAGAGCGGCGACAATCTCAGCCTTCCAACGTTCGGCACCCACCGATGTGAATTGACAAACGATCCAATCGCCATAACGGTCCGCGATCAGTCCCGGCACGCCATCGGCCTCCGCGTTCACAAGCCGATAGGCGTTCGTCACATCCTCAGCCAAGAATACGGCCCGCGCGCCCACGGCACGAGCCACACGATCATTTACGAAAGCCTCCTCCACCACTGTTTCCGCATCAAACGACCACATGCGAACGCGGATCTGCGACGCCGGGGAGAAAGCGCCTGCGCCCAGCACCGTTCCGTCTGAGGCTCTCACGCGCACGCTATCGCCCGCTTTCGGCACACCATCAACTTTAGCGACCGCGCCGGAAAAGATCCAAGGATGCCGACGCAGTACAGAATAATCACGATTGGGATGAAGAAAAAGATCTGTCATAACCGCCTATCTCAATTTGCCCAGAACAGCCATGGCGAGATTACGGGCAAGGTCTTTCTCGCGCCAAGGCAACGTACAATAAAAAATGCCGAAATGCCGATACAGTTCAACCTCATTGCGATCCAATCTCTTGTTTCCCATAACAATGACCGGCATACGCTTGGTTTTCACGTTTTCCCGCAACTGCAGAATCACGTCTCGAAGATCCAAGTCCGTAATGCGGTGATCGATCACAAAGACCGCAGGCTGCCGGGTAAAACAAGCTGCCAAAGCCTCTCTTGCTGATGACGTACAGAGCAAGCCGTACCCCTTAGCAATGATTTTGTCCTTCAAAAATCCGGACGTATCCTCATCCGGAGACACGACCACCACCATCGGTTTAGGAGCCAAAGGAAGACTCACGTACACAGCCGTGCCGCACGTCGTTCCTGGCACGGGACTCGCGAACTGCATGCTTCCTCCGTGTAATTCAACGATTTCGCGCGAAATAGCCAATCCCAACCCAGAACCGCTCACATGGTCTCCGACGCGGAAATAACGTTGGGAAACTTTGGGCAATACTTCAGGAGGAATTCCCATGCCGGTGTCACTGACCGTCAGCAGGGCCCTCTTCGACTGCTCAGGATGCTGCGTCAACGAAATCGAAATGCGACCGTTCGAAGG
>CAZTDL010000068.1:0-11555 GCA_964612775.1 uncultured Lentisphaeraceae bacterium | reverse complement strand
AGACTTCGCCATGTCTGCCACCACCACAACAAGGAGGGACGGATTCGTTTCCGCCATGCTCTGCAAGCGCTCAACCCACAGGTCCGCAAGGGCGCGATCTTTCTCCGCCATGATCAACCGCGTGGTGACACGTTGAAGATTTTCGATCAACCCTAAGCGCAGCATGATGGGAATCGCCCAGAGTTCGCCCAGTTTCAAAAACACGCTCGTTTGGTAAGCCGCGATGAAGGCGCTGAGAGGCCCAGCCTCAATCTGCGCATCCACGTGCGAGATCAGCTCGAGCACGATGTCGTAAACTCGCGGGAGCCGGGCGGATGTGCCGCTCGTCAGACGAGGCAATTCTCGGCTATAGACACGGGGCAAGTGCTGTTTGGCCAGTTGAATCTGCTCTTCAATCAGATAGAAGTTGTCGAGAAGCCATTCAACGGCGGGCGTGATGCGTTGGTTCGGATTGACGGTGAGGGTTGAGCGTTTGAACTCTCTAAGAATGTTTTCGTTCCGGCCCAATCTGGCCAGCAGGCGGTTGGAACCCCGCCGGTTGACGATTCGGTGACTGGCGGCCAACGCTTGGGCATGGCGGGCTAATTGTTCGACGCTAAATAGCTCGGCCCGCAACGGCGGTTCGCTCGTGAGCGGACGAGAACGCCTGAATTTGGCCATATAGGTTTGCCAGCGTAATAAAACGGTTTGCACGGTGTTCTCGCTTTCTGATGGCTGTGCATGTCGCCGAGCCGATTATCGCTGCCAGAGAAGGCTTGCCTCTTCGAGAGGAATCGCGACACAATCGATGTCCGGTATCACGTTGGCCGTGTAGTCTGTAGCGCACAATGATGCCATGACCAACGCATCTCCAAAGTCCGCTCCGTCAGAGCGTCACGCTTATTGACCTCTCGGGTGAGACGGCTGTCTATCGACTGTCTAAACTGTGTTTGATTATCCATGACGCTTCTCTTGAACGTGTTGTGGAATCAGTGTCGGATAATCGGTATAGCCCTTTTCTGTGCCACCGTAAAAAGTCGCTTCGTCCGGTGTGTTGAGCGGTGTTTCCAGCCGGAAACGTTCTGGGAGATCGGGATTCGCAATAAACAAACGCCCGAACGCCACCGCATCGGCGACACCCTCCGTCAGGGCCCATGTCGCCATTTCCTGATTGAAGCCGTTGTTGACGATAACCGGCCCTGAAAACTCCTGCCGCAGACCCAATAAGGTGACCGGCGCGGCCCCGTGCCACAGATCGTCCTCGGTGGTCGTGATCAAATGCGCGTAGGCGAGATGGAAACGGTTCAATTCGCGGAGTACATGGCTGAACGTCATGAGCGGGTTTGAATCGATCATATCGTTGAAAGCACTGCCGGGTGAGAAACGGATGCCCACGCGGTCAGCGCCCCACACCTGCGTGACGGCTTCGGTTACTTCAAGCGTGAGTCGGGCGCGGTTCTGTATGCTACCGCCGTAAGCGTCGACCCGGTTATTGGTGCCATCGCGCAGGAACTGGTCGAGCAGATACCCGTTGGCGTTGTGAATTTCCACGCCGTCGAACCCGGCGGTTTTGGCGCGTTGCGCTCCGGCGGAATATTGCGATACGATTCCCGCGAGTTCATCGGTTTCCAAGGCGCGAGGCGTCACATAAGCCTGTAGGCCTGTTTCCGTGAGAATCTGGCCCGATTGCGGACAAATGGCACTGGGGGCTACCGGCAATTTTCCGTCCGGCTGGAAACTCGGGTGCGAAACCCGGCCCATGTGCCAGAGTTGGAGAAAAATGCGGCCGCTGGCCTGATGCACAGCCTCGGTCACGCGCTGCCAGCCGGCGACCTGTTCGTCGGTGTAGATGCCGGGCGTGTTGAGACAGCCCGTGCCCTGCCGGGAAATGGCCGTAGCCTCGGATACGATCAGGCCGGACGTTGCCCGCTGGGCATAGTAGAGCGCCATTAACGGCGTCGGGACCCGGCCCGGACCTGCGCGCATCCGCGTGAGTGGGGCCATGACCAGACGATTTGGAATCTCGCATGCGCCCAGCCGAAAAGGGGTCAATAGAGTTGGAATATCCATGCCTAGAGAATAGTCAAAATGTTCGTGTGGCACTATGGGGTATAACCCTACTGAAAACGGTGAGCGCGTCTGTTTTAACTGCGGCGCTCAGGGTCGTGCCAAGAACGCGGATGCTTCTGATACGTCGCAGCTACGTCACGTGTTTTTCGCAAATCATGCGAAAATGATAGCCATAGATAGCGAGACTGATTGCATCGGGCAGACGCTGGGGGCATCGGAACTGGGTCCACAGCAGGAGTGCCCAAAACTGAAATCGTTCTTTGCCGACTATGCCTAGCTTGTAGAACGCGCGCAACAGCGCGAGACCGTGTGACCATTGGAAGTGATCGCGTACGAGCGGTGCCCGGTATTCACGGAGGAATGTTCTGATGCGTTGATAGTATTGATGCGGGGCATAAATCGTATCCAGAATCCGTCTGTAGCCTTCCTTCAGCGTTTCCATGTTCATCTCAGGAATGATGTTCGTTGTTCCGTCCACGTTGTCTCCGGATGATTCTGCGCAGAGACGTCCCGCCTGTTTCATGCGCGCATACAGTCGTGTCCCGACGGGGGCTTGCAACAAGCCCACCATGGCCGTTACGATGCCGCTTTTCTGGATGAAGTCGATTTGCTTCTGAAAAATGGTGGGCCGATCATGATCGAAGCCGACGATGAATCCGCCCTGCACCTGAAGTCCGGCGCGTTGAATGCGTTTCACATCTTCGACGAGATCCCTGTTTCCGTTCTGTGCCTTGCTGCACTCGGCCAGACAGACTTCGTCCGGGGTTTCTATGCCGATGAAAACGCCTGTAAAACCGGCTTCGCTCATCTGCTCCATTACGGACGGGTCATCTGCCAGATCGATGGAAGCCTCGGTAAAGAAGGTGTTCCCGATTTTGTCCTTACGCCATTCGATCAGCGCGGGAAGAAGATCGGTTTTTACAGAGGACTTGTTTCCGATAAAGTTATCGTCCACAAAGAAAACGTTGCCGCGCCATCCGAGCGCGTACAGGGCATCGAGTTCGGCGGTGATCTGCGATGACGTTTTGATGCGCACGCGGTGGCCGAGCAAAGCGGTGATGTTGCAAAAATCACAGTTGAACGGACAACCGCGTGAAAACTGGATGCCCATGGTTGCATATCGCGGGAGATCTAATAAGTGCCAAAGGGGTTGGGGCGTCTGTCGCAAGTCCGCAAACGCGGCAGACGTATAGATCCGTTGCGGATGACCTTGCTCCCAATCTTTGAGAAAGGGCGGAAGAGTCAATTCCGCCTCGTTCAAGACGAAGTGGTCGATAGCCTCGAACCGTTCTTGCTCGCTGGCGAACAAAGGTCCTCCGGCAACGATGCGCAGTCCAGCTGACTTGCAACGGGCCACGATTTGACGCGTAGACTCACGCTGAACGACCATGGCACTGATAAATGCGCAGTTTGCCCATGCGAGATCGTTATCCGAGAGCTCGCGCACGTTCGTGTCCACGAGCCGCAGCGACCAGGCCTTGGGCAACATCGCCGCGACAGTCAAAAGTCCGAGCGGTGGCAATGCGGCCCGCTTGCCCACAAATTTGAGCGCATGTTTGAAACTCCAGAACGTGTCTGGAAACTCCGGGTAGATGAGAAGAATGTTCATAGGTAATCTCCGCTTGTTACACGGCACTTCATTCGCGGGCTTTTTCGTACAAAAATAATACGTCATCAGACCTCTTGCACACGATGGGGTATAACCCTACCTGCCATCGACGATCACCGGATTGGGAAACGGCTTGTGCGCCGTTTAGAGTAGGGTAAGACCCCATATTAGACGGGCAACGCAATCTTTAAGCTAAAGTCGTATATGGAACCTGAGCGACAGAATCACAACTTATTGGAGTCATCATGAAAAAAGCCAAGTCTGGCCTCCCCCAAAAAGCCAAGGCTAAAACCATAGGCGCAACCGCAAAGAAACCGTGTGAAGAAGCGAAACAGTTCGATGGCCTTATGCGACTGATGTTGCCTGATACCGGGAAGTCGGTTCAGTTTGAGATCGCCGCACAACAAGGCAGCGCGGTCTATGTGGCTGGCACGTTCAACAATTGGAACCCGACCACGCACCCTCTGAATGACGATCAAGGGGAGGGCGTCTTCAAAGCGACGCTTCACCTTCCGGCGGGTACACATGAGTACAAGTTCATTGTAAATGGCGGCTGGAGTTGCGAGGGCACATGCTCGCAAGATGTTCAGGACGCCCATAACACCTCTAACAGTGTGCTGCTGATCTGATGTCCGTTTGGGGAGTCAGAAGCCAGACGCCTGCAAATCACTTATCCTTTACGCAAAGCAGGCCGGACGCTCAAGGAATCCCATCCTGTCAGGACGTGCGCAAAAAGCCAATCTCGGCGCGTAGACGTTCGACTTCGCCGAGCAGGTCAAACAGCGTTTTGATCCAAGCGATATCGAGGTCATGAACCTTGCGCAAACGCTCGATTTGCCTGACAGTATAGATCGCTTCTTCTGTGAATTCCATAACGCCATACGGTGGCTGAAAGATTGGACGTATCAGACCGGAACGGCAATAGATTAGGATATGGCGTCTAGGAACACCGGCGAGACGGGCGGCCGCATCGAGGCTGTAGAAAATATTGGGTTTTGGCTGAAACGCCTCCAGCGCAAGCGATAGAGGACGACTGGAAACCGTGTTTTTGCTCATAGGGGTTGCCTCGGATTGAACGTTGAGTTTACCGACAACTGTTCCCATCTGACTTTTTCATCTGGCGTCGGGTGCGCGGGCACTTGGATGGACACCGTCGCAAATAAGTCGCCGCGTGTTCCATCGTTAGCTGGCAACCCCTGTCCGTGCAGTCGAAAAGACTGATCGGCCTGCGTGCCCGCCGGAATTTTTAAAGACGCTGTTCCTCCGAGCGTTCGAATTTGGATGGTGGCCCCGAGAACGGCTTCCCAAGGAGCCAGCCCTAACTCGCAATACAAATTGGCGTTTCGTACACGGAAATCCGGGTGTTTGGCAAAGGTTACGCGAAGATAGAGATGACCTGAATCACCGCCTCCGATTCCTTCCTTGCCTTTGCCTGCTAGACGGATGAGTTGCGACTCTCGCACGCCGGGCGGAATTTTAATCACCCAGGTTTGCGTAGACGTTTTCCCGGTGCGCGGATCGGTCCGCTTCAGATTGATCGTGCGTGATGTCCCCTGCAGAACCTCATCCAATGTCACCAAGATGTCGCCCTCGATGTCTTGGCCGCGCTGGGGGTATGGCGCATGACCCGCGCGACTCTCGCCGGTCTGCCCGAAGTTGCCGGATGGGCGTCTGCGACTGCCGAAGAACTGTTCGAAGAAATCGCTGAAGCCCGTACCGTCGAAGCGAAATTCGGGTTCCTCTGGCGCACCGCGGCGAAAGCCGTAGGTCCGCGGCTCTGCCTGTCGTTCAGGATGATCCCAATTCGCGCCCAGTTCGTCATATTTTCGACGTTTCTCGGGGTCGCAGAGGACTTCGTTGGCCTCATTGATTTCTTTGAACTTGGGTTCCGCCGTAACTTTGTCCTTGGCGATATCGGGGTGGTATTGGCGCGCCAGATTGCGAAAAGCCTTTTTGATGTCCTCGGCGCTCGCAGTCTTGGCCACGCCGAGAACGTCATAATAGTTTTTGAATTCCATGGACATGACTGACTCCGGGTAAGTCACTCAGGACAACAACATGTCCGCCTCTGCGCTGTAAAGGCCCTTGTTCGGCTTAAACGCTGAAAGGACGCATTCTTTTTGACCAACACGCAGAATCGCGCTCACACCTCTTCTTATGCGAAGGTGAAGAACACGATTCGGGCGCAGCATTGATAGCGGGAACGCACCTGCCTACTTCTGCATGCCTTCGCCGGTTTTCTCTACGGATTCTCCGGCTTTCTCGATAAGCTCACCCGTCTTCTGAATGGCCTTTTCGGTGGCATCTTTAACGGTAGCCATTGCATTTGTGGCGCCGGTGGCGGTCTTCTCCACGACGGTTTTGGCAACGCTCACAGTTTTTTCGGCAACTTTGTCCAACGCAACGCCGGCTTTTTCTGCCGCATCGGGTGTTTCCGACTTCTTGTTACAACCGACAATGGCTAGGGCGCTTGCAACGGCTAGTAATCCGACGATGTTAACGCTGTTGACCTGCATAATATTTGCTCCATCTGTTTCGTTGTTTGAGTGTTGTCTGTTACGACGGTAGGATGCGCGAAAATCGGAGCGTTTGCCATGGGGTGTAACCCTACAATGGCGGGAATAGCCAAGGTAGGGTTACACCCTATATAGAAGCATAACAAGATTAACTATCTTTACGCATACGGGTGATACTGCCACAGAGTGGATAACCGAAAGGGCTCATAAAATGACAATGATAAAACCTGCTTTAATGCGTATTTGGCTCGCGACGGCTTTATTAGCCTCTTTCGCAAATGGGGGTAATCCGGAATTGACGGTGGTCCTCGGAAAAGCCGGTGATTTCGTGGTTCTGGCAGGATCCGGTATCAGCACGATACCGAGTGCAAACATCACGGGAGACATTGGCGTGAGCCCGGCGGTGACGCACACGGCGATCACCGGGTTCGGTGCTTTACCGCTGGATATATCGCTTGCATTTTCAACATCTCCCCAAGTCAACGGAAAGATTTATGCCTATGACTACGCAGCGCCTACGCCAGTCAAAATGGTTGACTCTACAGCCGACATGCTGACCGCATACACCGATGCCGCAGGACGGACCATTCCAGACAGCATCAACATGGGGGCCGTTGCCGGAATCGACCGGGATATCGGCGGACTCACGATCACACCGGGCCTCTATAAATGGGATACCGGAGGAGTTCTGATCAGTACGGCTGTGACGCTCGATGCCCTAGGCGATTCGGCGGCCATATTCATCTTCCAGATTGAAGGGGATCTCACCGTGGCGAGCGGACAGAGTGTCCTCTTGTCAGGCAACGCCCAAGCCAAAAACATCTTCTGGCAGGTCAAGGGGGGAGCTGGTGCGATCATCGGGACAACGGCCCATATTGAAGGCGTCATCCTTGCGAAGACAGCAATCAACCTGTTGACGGGCTCTTCGTTCAACGGCAAGCTCCTTGCTCAGACGGATGTTAACTTGGATCAAAACAACATCGTGGATTCGGATCTGATCCCGCCTCCGGGTGAGACGAACCTCACGCTGACCATCATCTCCGAGCACGGCGTGGGCGTCCCGCTCGCCGGTCCGCCGCCGGAGGGGATTGTCTATACCAACAGTTACGGAGCCACGCTGACCAACGTCATCTCGGGTGCGGAGGCCAACGGCGGTACGCAGTATGTGGCCACGGGCTGGAGCATGATCGGCAACGCGCCGGTCTCGGGTGTCGAGACCAACATGCTGGTTGAATCCCTGACCAATAATGCGGTGCTGACGTGGCAGTGGAACACCAACTACCTGCTGAACGCTTCGTCTGTTGGGGGCGGCGGTGTGACGGGCGGCACGAATGGCTTCTATGCCGCAGGTTCCACGGTTGTGGTCACGGCGACGCCTAGCCTGGGTTACCAGTTCCTGGGCTGGACAGGCGACATGGGGGGGGCTAGCCAGCGCTGAGGTACAAACCCTGTCTATCGATCAGGCTCGCACGGTGGTGGCACACTTCAGTGCCATCTTTATTGATGTTTCGTCATATGTGTCTTGGAATGTCAATTGGATATTTAATCCGCGGCTAGGCTACTTTTTGGGGACTCTGACGATAACCAATACCTCGGAGAAATCGTTGCTGATCCCCGTCTGGTTTGAAGTTGAGAGGACGACGAATCACTGGCTGCGTATCCCGACCGGCGTGGACACCAACACCGGCATGGATTACCTCGATGTCAGTGCGGCTATCACCAGCCAATTGCCAAGCATCGGCGATGGCGATCTGGCGCTCGATACCGGCGAAACCGTTACCGTTACGGGCATCGAACTGATGGGGCGTCGTGAGCCTGCGAACGTTTTAGTGATGGCTGTGTGGGCCGATCCGCCTGCGGCCCTCGCGAGACCGGTCGACACCGATGGCGACGGCATGTCTGACGTAAATGAGGCCATTGCCGGCACCAGTGCTACGGATCCGAACTCTGTTTTCCAGATCCGGCTCGGAGGTCCGTCGGGACGCAGCGTGCTGTGGGACAGTCAGCCTAATCGCATTTATACGGTATTGCTGTCCACCAATCTGCTTCTGGGCTTCGAAACTGCCATGGATAACATCGAAGGCACAGGTGTCCCCACGACCTACACCGCTACGCCTCAAGTGATGGGTAGTAGCTCGCCCGGTTCAGTTTTTTATCGGGTCGACGTGAAGGTTAAGTAAAAAGAAAGAACGGAGGTCTGAAATGATATCGTTGCAAGAAAAATGGATGGCAATCTTGGCGTTGACAGTCACTTTAATCGGGTACAGTGAGGAACCGCAAGCGAAGACGCGCCAGGACGCGGACATGGATAAGAACACGGATAAGTGGCGTGTGCAGGTCGGCTGGGTGCATCAGTGGGGACGAGGCATGTCTGTGAAAAGTTCACCCTCCTCGTTTTCGTTTAGCGGCGGGTTGCCCTCGCTGTCGGGCGCTTCAGAACTCTCGTATCCCGGGGTGTACGATGACGGTTACGTGCTTCCTGACATCTGGACCGATGATGACGATATCGGGGTTCCCCCCAGTCGGCAGGGCATGACTTGGAATTGGGGCGCAAACAACGCCAGCCAGTACAACTATGATGGGGGTGAACATCCGACGCTCACGTTCCACAAAGACAGAGGAGAATATGTCGGTGACGCGTATTCCCTACGTGGCGACAATTCGGATGACGATATTCCTGCGGACGGGCTTGAGATCAAATTCAGCCGCCTGCTCCATTTCTGGACGTATAACAGCGGTCCCACAAACAATGGCGCAAACGTCAAAGTCGCCCTCGACTTGAACGTGGTTTTCGGTGTAGCCCTTTTTCCCGGGAACTCACAGAAGTGCCGGAATTCATATGGCCAAGACGTGTTTAACGTGTCGGAAACCTATACGTACCTGGACTATTATGGGACCGTGTTGGGCGGATCTTGGCCCGCGTTGGTTTTGCCGTACGCAGGTTCAGAGTCAACCGAAGGACCGCTTATTCCTGTGACACCTGAGTCGGCCTCCCAAACGTCCGCCTATCTGGGTACATATCGTGACAGCGTAGAGATAAAAAGTAAGCTTTGGCGTTTGCGTGGCGTGGCCGGAATTGAGCTTTCGAAGCCGCTGACGGAACGACTGGACGTGTTCGTGTCGCCGCAGTTTGTTCTTGAGTTTTTAGATATGCATGCAGAACGGACTGAGACCTTCACTTTTACGGATGCATCGTCAGGTGCTTCGTCAACCGTGGCTTCTCGCAGAAACAGGCATAGCAAAATGACGGTGGAACCGGGAGCCCTGATAACCGTCGGAGCAAACTACCGTTTCGGTGAAAATTGGTATGCGGGCGCTGACGTGGGTTGGGAATGGTTGATCGACGAACCATCCCTGCGCGTTGGCGCGGATCGGGTGCAGTACGATCTGAGCGGCGGCGAGTTCAGCCTGTATGTCGGTCGTCGCTTCTGATCCCAGGGCCTTCAGCCTTGCCGGACATAAAAGAAGGGCGCAAGGGCAGAATGCCCTTGCGCCCTTCTTCGTCGTAAGGAATGAACGATTAACGCGCTTCCGGTTTATTAATGCTTCCAGCCGCTTCTTTCAGCATCGCAGCGGCACCCGATTGCTCTATCCACGTTTTCTCACTCAGCGATGCATATATCGCGACACAGCCGATGGTCACATAGGATAATCCCAAGAATATGCCGAGAATCGCTTTCGCTTTAACGGTCCAAGGCAGCAGGATGAACAACCCCGCATGAAAGAGCAAGATACCGATGCCGATGAGTCCCATCTCTATTTCTGCCCGCAACAGGCTGAGCGTGGCTAATCTGGCCATCCGTATGCCGTGTAAATAGGACTTGGCGGCTTCGATCTTGAGGAGTCGGATCGACAGATGCCGATAATTGGTCAAAAGTTTGACTGCAACAAACGACAGAATTCCTTTGAACAGAAGATTGAACATGGACGTACCTCTTGGAATGTTGGAAAGCCGGTATCAAAAAAACTCTCGCAGAGACATCGTGCCCACAGAGAGGCTTTAATAAACAACCCTGTGATTTCGGTGTTTCGGCGAGAGCCGCTCGACGGCCTGTCAAATCCTCGGCGTTCTTGAATTACTTGTTTCGCCCGAGAATATAGCCGAACAGCAGACTGATGATCGCCGTGCCACCGATGAAGGGCCACGGATTCTGATGCGCGCTTTTGTCCACGTCGCGACTGAGTTCGCATGCTTTCTCTACGCCACGGTCCTTTAAATGAGCGACCGCTTCAGCCACATGTTGTTTGGTGTTGGTCACCGTTTTGGCGACTCCGTTCTCGGTCTCCATGATCATGTCCCTCAGATGCGTGTACTTGTCGGACATGAGGGTCTTTAATTCGTCTTTCTTCTGCTCAGACGCTTCTTCAAGAAGTTTAAGAGCTTCCGCTATGTTTTCGCTGCCTGTATTTGTGTTTTCCAGGACATCCTTTCGTTGGTTTCTTCCGTATGCCCCCTGTCTCTATTGAAGGGGCGTGCGTGCCGGTGGCAGCGGGTATGCTTGTGTATCCGCTGCCACCCATTCACACGCTTTACAGCGTTTTGACTTCTTCAACCGTCATCTGGTTGTTTACGCTGGTCACGCCTTGAATGTCAGTGACAAGTTTAGAGACCAAGGCTTTTTCGGCCGTATTCTTGGCAATGCCTGTCAAGGTGACCTCACCGTCCCGCGTCTCGATCTTGGACTTAATGGAGCTGGTCGAGCGATGATTCGACAATGCGGTCTTGACTTGGGCTGTGATCGACGCGTCATCCATCTTTTCTGCCGCAGTACGCTCCTCCTGTTTGGGGGTTGCCACGACCGTCATCTCATTCTTCACCTCTTTTACGCCGTCGATATCGTTAGCGTATTCGGCGGTCAATTCTTTCTGGGCGATACTTGTCGTTTCGCCTTTTAGCGTCACGATTCCGTCTTTCACATCGACTTCGGTCTTGTTGGCGTAGACATTGCGATGAAACAGCAAGGTCAGCTTAACCTTCCGGCCGATCCAAATGTCCGCGTTTTCGGCAGCAGCTTCCGCTGTTGTCGCCAGTTTATTGTCCACTCGGATGACCCCGGGAAGCCCTGCCACGGTCTCCTGTGCCAACGCCTTGTGGGATTCTTCCGACACGGTTCCGGTCAATGTCACGACGCCCTCTTTGGACTCGGTCTTGACCGAGTCGTCCTTCAGGAACGTCTTATAAACGTATGACTTTTTGAACGATGTTTCGATCCTGTTATCGATCTCCGATGCAAGCAGGGGATAGCTTGTTAAGATCACTGAGGCCGCAGCCACAGCGAACATGATGTGATTCTTTGTTTTTTGTGTCATTCTAAAACCTTGGGTAATGTGTTGTTATCTGTTTTCGTTAAGGGAGCGGGGGAAGGCCGCTTTATGGGGAC
>CAZTDL010000067.1:10969-11608 GCA_964612775.1 uncultured Lentisphaeraceae bacterium | reverse complement strand
CTGTGGTTATGCCATCAGTTTGAACACTACTTTGTTCCCACGGATGAATCGGCCTATTACCTACGCCAGATTGGTTTCCCGGATGACCGTATCACCGTTACGGGCATTCCGATTCATCCGGTGTTTTCTCAGAGCATGGATCGGGAGGCGCTTCGAAGAAAATATGATGTGGATTCCTCCGTGCCCGTTGTCCTGATCTCTGCTGGAACCTTCGGCATGGAATCGAGCATCGTGGCCATTCGCGCCCTCATGCGCATGGAACAGCCCGCGCAGATCGTGGCCCTGTGCGGGCGGAACGAGGAACTTTTGGCCGAAGTCGTGCGCGCGACGGCAGCCGCGCCGGCACATCTGAAATTTAGAGCGATACCTTATACCACCGAGATACACGAATGGATGGCGATCTCCGACCTTTTTATCGGCAAGCCCGGCGGGCTGACGATTTCGGAAGCGATGGCGAGCGCCCTGCCCATGATTCTCTTGAATCCGATACCCGGCCAGGAGGAGATCAATGCCGCAAGTATGCTCGAACAGGGCGTGGCTGTGAGCCCGACGGATGTCGTCACGCTTCCGTACAAGGTGGACCTGCTGTTGCGGGAACCGCAGCGGCGTGCCGGAATGCGGGAGCGGATGAAGAGACTG
>CAZTDL010000067.1:0-10959 GCA_964612775.1 uncultured Lentisphaeraceae bacterium | reverse complement strand
CGCAGGCGGCCGATATGATTCTCGAGACCTTGCTCGGAGCCCCGCCTCAGATCACGTGAGAGAAAACGATGCGGCCCGCTTCCGCCGTCGGCAAGGCTTCGTCGGTGGATCGCACGGACGCGCAGGTCAGCCGCTCCGAGGCGCAGGCCAAGGTCGTCACGACTCGATACGATTATCTGAATGCTCAGGCCCGACTCGCCTATCTCATCGGCGAGTGACGGGTTCCGCCAACATGAAAGGCACCGTGATGCCGCAGAGGCGAGCGTGACGACCCTGCCCGACGTATCTGTCTCGATAACCAAACTGACGCAAGACGAAACCAGTGAGGGACACGGCTCGGCGTTTAGCCGTGAACGTCCCATTTCCAGTTGCGGATTTCCGGCATGTCCTCGCCGTATTGATCGATGTACTGCTTGTGCTCGACCAATTTCTCAGCGAGTTGCTGTTTTAGGGCTTTCCCCTTGGTTCCCGTTTGCGGCAGGCGGTCAATGGTGTCCATGACGAGGTGGAACCGATCCAGGTCGTTGAGCACGGTCATGTCGAAAGGTGTGGTGATGGTGCCCTCCTCTTTATAGCCGCGAACGTGGAAGTTGTCGTGGTTGGTGCGGCGGTAGGTCAGCCGGTGGATCAGCCACGGGTAGGCATGAAAGGCGAAGATGACCGGCTTGTTCTTGGTGAAGAGCACGTCGAAAGCCGCGTCGCTCAGACCATGCGGGTGCTCGCTCTGCGGTTCCAGTTTCATCAGGTCCACAACGTTGACCACCCGGATTTTCAAATCGGGCAGATGCTCGCGCAGAATCGAAACGGCTGCAAGCGTCTCCAGCGTGGGCACATCGCCGCAGCAGGCCATCACCACATCCGGGTCCTTGCCTTGATCGTTGCTGGCCCACGGCCAGATGCCGATGCCTTCCGTACAGTGTTTGACGGCCGCGTCCATGGTCAACCACTGCGGGGCTTGATACTTGCCCGCGATGACGACGTTGACATAGTGACGGCTGCGCAGGCAATGATCCCAGACCGAGAGCAGGCAGTTGGCGTCCGGCGGGAGATAGACGCGTACGACGGAGGCCTTCTTGTTCACGACATGATCAATAAATCCCGGGTCCTGATGCGTAAAGCCATTGTGCATTTGCTGCCAGACATGCGAGGAGAGCAGATAATTCAGCGACGCGATTTTCCGCCGCCACGGCAGTTCCGCCGTGACCTTCAGCCACTTGGCGTGCTGGTTGAACATCGAGTCGATAATGTGAATAAACGCTTCGTAACAATTGAAAAGGCCATGCCGGCCGGTGAGCAGGTAGCCTTCGAGCCAGCCTTCGCACTGATGTTCGCTCAACATTTCCACCACCCGGCCATCCTGAGCGAGGAACTCATCGTTGTCTTGCGTCCGGGCTTCCCACTGGCGGTTGGTCATCTCAAACACGGAGCCTAAGCGGTTGGAAAGCGTTTCGTCAGGACCGAAGATCCGGAAATTGCGCCGCTCCCTGTTGAGCGTGGCCACATCGCGCAGAAAGACGCCCAGCTCGTGCGCGTCGGCAGCTTGGACGGAACCGGGTGACGGCACATCGACCGCAAATTTCCGAAAGTCCGGCATGATCAGGTCCTTGAGCAAAATTCCGCCGTTCGCGTGGGGATTCGCGCCCATGCGACGTTCGCCTTTGGGCGCCAAGTCGGCCAGTTCCGGTTTCAGACGGCCCTGCTCATCGAAGAGTTCCTCCGGGCGGTAACTCAGGAGCCATTCTTCTAACAGCTTGAGGTGTTCGGGATGAGCGGCGTCCACTGCGAGCGGCACTTGGTGCGCGCGGAACGTCCCTTCGATCTGCACCCCGTCCACCCATTTCGGCCCGGTCCATCCCTTTGGGGATTTAAAGACGATCATCGGCCAGCGCGGGCGCATGGTGTTGCCGTTGACGCGGGCTTCGTGCTGGATGCGGTGAATCTCCTTTACCGCCTGCTCTAGCGTCGAGGCCATGGCTTCGTGCATTGCCGTGGGTTCATGCCCCTCCACGTAATACGGTATCCAGCCGTTGCCTCTCATGAACTGGTCGAGTTCCTCCGGCTCGATTCGTGCGAGAAGGGTCGGGTTGGCGATCTTGTAGCCGTTCAGATGCAAAATCGGCAGTACCGCGCCGTCCGTGGCGGGATTGAGAAACTTGTTGGACTGCCACGAAGTGGCCAGCGGTCCGGTTTCCGCTTCACCGTCTCCGACCACACACGCCACGATCAGTTCGGGGTTGTCGAAAACCGCGCCGAACGAATGGCTGAGCGAATAGCCGAGTTCTCCGCCCTCGTGGATCGAGCCCGGACACTCCGGCGATGCGTGGCTGGGAATGCCGCCGGGAAACGAAAACTGCTTGAAGAGTTTCTGCAGGCCCACCTCATCTTGGCTGATGTCGGGGTAGATCTCGCTGTATGTGCCTTCGAGGTATGTGTTGCCCACGACGGCCGGTCCGCCGTGTCCGGGCCCGGACACATAAATCATGGTGAGGTCGTATTCCTTGATGATCCGGTTCAAGTGCACGTAGATGAAATTCTGCCCAGGCGTTGTGCCCCAATGACCCAGTAACATGTGCTTAATATCCGCCAGCGCTAACGGCCGCTTCAGCAGCGGGTTGTCGGACAGATAAATCTGTCCGACCGATAAATAGTTGGCAGCCCGCCAGTATGCGTCCATTTTTTTCAGCAGATCGGGCGATAACGCATTTCCCGTTTTGTCCATCTTCGGCGTTTCTTCGGCGATAGCCTCCTGATTCCTGTTTTCCGTCTTCATAGCAGTACTCCCTTCAGACATTTCTTTGATGTTCATCATCAGCTTCCTTTACAGCGTAAGACCCAACACGCGGCAGACCGTGTTCGCGATCATCCATTCCTCGTCTGTGCGAATGACGCGGACCGCAACCTGTGCGTCGTCCGCGGAAATCACGCCCTCCGTCGCCGCGTTTCGTTTTTCTTCGAGTTCGATTCCAAGGAATTTCATCCCGTCGCAGATTCGGGTACGGATCGTGGGCGCATTCTCTCCGATGCCGCCTGAAAACACCAGTGTGTCCAGCCCGCCAAGTGCCGCCGCGAATGCGCCGATCCATTTCTTGACTTGGTAGCAAAACAGCGCGACCGCTTCAGCCGCCCGCACGTCCTGCACTTCACGGTCGAGCAAGTCTCGCATGTCTGAACTGGTCTCCGACACGCCGAGCAGCCCGCATTGAAAATGAACCATTTCGTTGAATTGCTCCGGGCTCATTTTTTCAGTGCGAGCCAGATACCAAACGAGTCCGGGATCGAGGTCGCCTGAGCGAGTGCTCATGGGCACGCCTGCGGTTGGGGTGAGACTCATGCTTGTGTCTACGGATTTGCCGTCACGCACCGCCGCCAAGCTTGCGCCGTTGCCGAGATGAGCAAGGATAACCCGGCCTTGTGTCGTTTTCTTTCCGGCCAGGCGCGTGAGTTCTCCCATGAGAAATTCATACGACAAGAGCCGTGAAACCCATATCGACGCACCCCCTGCGCTTCGTAGCGACGCGGGATCGGCAACATCTGCGCTACGCGCGGCAGGTCATGGTGAAAAGCCGTATCAAAACACGCCACTTGCGGCAGGTTGGGAAATCGTCGCTGAAACGCCTCGGCCAGCAAGATCTCCTCCGGCAGATGATCGGGTGCGAATGAACTGAACCTGCGCAGTTCCTCAACCATTTCCGAAGTGATTCGTTGTGGCTCGCTGTACTTCGGTCCGCCATGCACCACGCGGTGCACCACCGCAGTCAATGTCTCACTGCGCGACTCGATCCAATCCGTCAGCAGGCCCACCGCCGCCGTGTGATCGGGCGCCGTCACAGACCGCGAAAAGGTGTCATCATGATCCACCCCTTTCACGCGCAAGGTGGCCGCCGGAAGTCCAATTCGCTCCAGTGTGCCCTCCAGAATCCGCCGCAGCGAATCGCCGGCCTCGAACAACGCGAACTTGATGCTCGACGAACCGCCATTGAGGGTCAAAATGCGTGGGGTGTTTGGTTTCAAAACGGGTTCTCCGTATGTTTTGTGCCGGAAGGAAGACGTGTCTGCGGAGGGGATGACGTCAAAGCTTTGCCGACAATCGTCTGCGCTTCCTCTAGGATGCGATGCAGATGATCTGCTCCTCGGAAACTCTCCGCATAGATTTTGCAGATATCCTCGGTCCCCGACGGACGTGCCGCGAACCAACTGTTTTTGGCAGCCACTTTCAGCCCCCCGATGGGCGTGTTGTTGCCTGGCGCGCGGGTGAGGACGGTCTGGATTTTTTCGCCCGCCAGTTCGGTGAGCTTAACCTGCTGGGGCGAGAGCTTCGCCAACCGTTCCTTCTGCTCAGCGGTGGCGGTTGCCTCTGCGCGGTCGTAAAATGACTCGCCGAACTCGCGCGTGAGTTCATTGTAGATTTCACCGGGATCGCGGCCCATCCGAGCGGTGATCTCAGCCGCCAGCAGCGCCGGGACAATCCCGTCTTTGTCGGTTGTCCAAACCGTGCCGTCCAGACGCGCAAAGGAGGCGCCTGCGCTCTCTTCGCCGCCGAAGCTCAGTGAGCCGTCGAGCAGACCCTTCGCAAACCACTTGAACCCGACCGGCACCTCGTAGAGCGTCCGCCCGACCTTCGCAGTGACGTGATCAATCATCCGGCTGCTCACGACAGTTTTGCCGACTGCCGCGTCCTTGCGCCACTTCGGGCGGTTTTGGAAAAGATAGCAAACGGCGACCGAAAGGTAGTGGTTGGGCGGTAGCAAGCCCGCGCTGCGGGTGACGATGCCGTGCCGGTCATGGTCGGTATCGCAGCCAAAAGCGATGTCGAAGCGATCCTTCAAGCCAATAAGCCTCTGCATCGAATATGGAGAGGAGGGGTCCATGCGAATTTGTCCGTCCCAATCGACTGTCATGAAACGGAAGGTCGGGTCAACGGCCTCGTTCACAACCGTCAAATTTAACCCATAGCGCTCGGCGATCGGCCCCCAGTAGTGAACCCCCGCGCCGCCCAGCGGATCGACGCCCAGCTTGAGTTTCGAGCCGCGAATGGCGTCCATGTCCAACACATGCACAAGATCCGAAATATATGCATTGAGATAATCGTGTCGGTGTGTAGTGGACGCGTGAAGCGCTTTCTCGATGGAAGTCCGTTTCACACCCATAAGCCCCTTCTCAAGAAACCCGTTTGCCTTCGCCCCGATCCAGGCCGTAACATCGTCGGCTGCCGGCCCTCCGTTTGTGGAATTGTATTTGATTCCACCGTCGTGGGGCGGATTGTGTGACGGTGTGATGACGATCCCGTCGGCGAGGCCGGTCTTGCGTCCGCCGTTATAGGCAAGGATCGCATGTGATATAACCGGTGTCGGCGTATAGTCATCACCTTGTGCGATCATGACTTCCACGCCGTTCGCCGCCAGCACCTCAAGTGCGGTGGCCTGCGCCGGCACGGACAGTGCATGTGTGTCCATGCCGATAAAAAGCGGTCCGTCAATGTCCTTCTGTTTACGGTAGAGGCAAATGGCTTGGCGGATGGCGAGGATATGCGCTTCATTGAAATTTTTTTTGAATGAAGAACCGCGATGTCCCGAGGTGCCGAAGGTGACCCGTTGTTCCGGCACTGAGGGGTTGGGCACCTCCGTATAGTAGGCTGTGACGAGTCTGGGCACGTTCACCAGATTCGAAACGTCGGCCGGTTTACCTGCGTGAGGATTTGTTTTCATGACTCGCCCGTCAAATGCCGGCTGCCCTTTTTGTCAAGGTGTCCATCAGTTTGTCAAACGGTCGGTTGAATTGGGCGACGCCTTCATCCTCCAGCTGCCGCGTCACATGATCGATGTCGATCCCGAGTGTAGGCAGCTGCCTCAATACGCGCGCCGCATCGCCGACCTCTTTTTCGAGGTTGGCGTTCGCTACGCCGTGATCGCGGAAGGCATCGAGGGTTTTCAACGGGACCGTGTCAACCGTGTCGGGCCCCATGAGGGCTTCGACGTATTTTACATCGCGGTACTCCGGGTCTTTGGTGCCCGTGCTGGCCCAGAGCAGCCGCTGGACCCGCGCGCCCGCAGCCGTCAGGCTCTCAAATCGAACCGTGCCGAAAAGTTCCTTGTAGCTTTGATAGGCCACTTTTGCGCTGGCGATAGCCACCTTCCCTCGCAGGCCCTTCGCAAGGTCGGCTTCTTTGCCTCCTTGCGCGAGGAGGGTGTCCAACAGCTGATCCACAAGCACGTCGATGCGGCTCACAAAGAAACTGGCAACCGAGGCCACGCGCTTCACGGCCTTCCCTTGTGCCACGCGCGCTTCGAGACCGGCAATGTGCGCCTCCGCCACCTGCCGGTAACGCGGCACCCCAAACAGCAACGTCACGTTGACGTTGATTCCTTCGCTGATCAGCTGTTGGATGGCGGGCACCCCTTCGACTGTCGCCGGCACCTTGATAAAGACGTTGGGTCGATTCAGAGCGCGCCAAAGTCGCCGTGCTTCCTTGACCGTGCCGTCGGTGTCGTTCGCCAGATGGGGATTGACCTCAAGGCTGACATACCCGTCTAGGCCGTCCGTCCTGTCGTAGAGCGGCCTGAATATGTCGGCAGCGCGCTGCACATCATGCTGGCTGAGCGCTTCGTAAATTTCTTTTGCCCCCGTTTCCTTAAGCGCCATGGATCGAATGTCCTCATCGTAATCGTGACTCTCCCCAATCGCCTTCTCGAAGATAGACGGATTTGAGGTCATCCCCCGCAGTCCGTCTTCCTCGATCAGACGACTCAGCTCGCCGCTGGTGATCAGATCCCGACGGATGTAGTCCAGCCAGATGGATTGACCGAGTGTTTCTACTTGTTTCAGAGGATTCTTTGACATGAACTCATCTCCTTATCCCGTCACTTCTTGGGGATTTAATTAAGGGTTCGTCTAGGGTTTGGAGCGATAGGGGACTCTCGCCATTCACATCTTACGCCGATGCCTGCGCGTAGCTTTGTCGACCACACCCAATGCCCTTTTTTTGCTCGCGACGGTTGATCGCGTTTCACCGGAGCGATCGCCGCCGATATGTGCGGCTGCCGCCACCCCAATGAGTGACGTCGACGACAAGGGCGGCAACAAAGAGCGCCAGCCAGCCTCCCGTCAGTGAATGATTGTTGTTCAGCATGGCCGCCACGTAGGCGAGGGTCGCATACGGCATGAGCAGGAATCCCGCGAGCGGCCACAAACGGGTCTCAAAGGACCGTTGGAACCAGTCTGTCGTGAGGAAGGCAATGAACATCATGACGCGCGGTATCGCTAAGGCAATGATGACAAATAAACATCCCATACACTTCTCCTTTTTGTTCTGCCGCACACGCGTACGCGTGACCATTGGCGTCACGCATAGCGGCTTGGGTTACCTGCCCGTCTTATTGCAATTCGCGGGTGAGGGTCTCTTGCTTCCGGCAGGGTGTCGCCGACCGTTTCAGCGGATTGAACCGCATCAGCGATAGAGCCGGGATTGATCGGTGCACGCATTCCGTTTCAGCGGTTGGTTCCCTGTTCTTCGCCTCTGCGCAAATGCAAGACCGCTGCGGTTGAATGGTTCGTGTTCATGCGCTTCCTTTCCTTGGCGTACGGATATCATAATCCCGACAGCCGCCGGGAAACGATGGGGTGTAACCCTTCCGCGGCTCCTTGCCGCTTACGGTTGTCACTTCGCGCCGATCACCCATTCCAGTGCCTCGGCCGTTTTAGCGTGGTCGAAGTAGCGGACGCTCGCCGTCGTAAACGGCGTGCAAAACGCGGCCATTCCTTTCTCCCATTTGTTTTCGCCTACAATAGCCAGACGCTCGATGTCGTTAAAGTGCTTCGCGTCGAACTTGATGTCGTCCCACAGCGCGCCCATAGCCCAGCCGTGGAATTCGTGCAGTTCCACAAACATGCGAATCTTGCCATGTTGCTTAATCAGGCGTTCCATTGCGGGTAAAAAATCCGCATAGTCTTCCCTGATCAATTTGCCTGTAAGACGAACTTTAAGCAGGCGTCCACTGTCGATTTCCGTGATTTCCACTTTCATTGCGCGTCTCCTTTGCTGATGAATCTTTTCGCATTATGTTGTCGCGACGCTTAGTGCCTCGAAACCGGAGATCACATCGAACAGTTCCTCGTCAATGCCGCTCTGGCGCAGACGGTGGAAGGTTCCGTTAAGGTCACCCAGCAGGTCCTCGATATTCTTGTCGGCGCGTTCCATCGCCGCCAGTCGGCTCGCGTTCTCGCTCGCGAGGGATTCGGCACAGGCCCGAAAGAGCGAAATGAACAGATATTCGCGGATGAGCGCCCGCAAGGTCCCTGTGCCTCCGCCCACAATCTCGGGCAAGTTTCCGGTCGGCCAGCGGATACGGGTCAGGCCTTGTTGCCATTGAGCGTCGAGCGGCAACAACCGTTGGAGAACGGGTTCGTAGAGCGATCCCGTGAGCGGACGATTGTGAAAAACATAAAGATCCGCATAATCGCCTTTGTCCCGACGCGTGTCGCATTCAATTTGCAGCTGCCCGACAAACGGGGTGATGGCCTCGACGGAGGTGGGCACTGCGAAAAGTCCGATCACGGGCAGCCCCGCGTCCGCAAGTCGCGCATGAACGCGTTCGCCGACGGCCCAGACTTTTGCTTTGCCCGGCAGATCGGCGAGGGTTTTGATCGCGTAATCTGCCACCACATCGTTAAACTGGCCTACCAGCCCCTGGTCGGAACCGAACACGACCGCGCTGATCGTGCCTGCGGCCGCCTGTACTTTCCGTCCCGTCAACGATGACGCCTGCCCGCTTTCACGGAAGCAGACTCGGAGTCCAAGCTCCACGGTCCGATAATAGTGAGCCAGCGCGTGTCCCGATTTCTCGTATTGTCCGACACTCGAGGCCGCCATGGCTTTCATCGTGCGGACGACGGATCGAAGATCTCCGGCGCTCTCTGTTTTTCGAAGCAAGCTGGCTGTGGTGTCGCTCATGGCTTCTCCTTAAGTGCCTCCGTGGACTTGGCCTCCGGCTCGGAGTCGGCTTTCGCCTTGGGCTGGAAGCGGGCGAGCGCTTGACGGGCGATTTCGATGATCGTTGTGCGATCCTCATCGCTCGGTTTATCGGCGGCATCGAAGCGCGCGTTCACCTCCTCAGGAAGGTTCACCGCAGCTTCATGCACGGCGTGCTCCGCGTCCTTCATCTGCTCCAGTGGCACGGTGTCGAAGAGGTTTGCGGTCAAGGCCACCAGAACGGCGATTTGTTCGGCCATGGACTCCGGGGCGCATTCCGACTGTTTGAGGCATGCGCGGATGCGCCGTCCATGCCCGATGATCTTACGGGTGTCGTCATCCAGGCGGGCGCCGAACCGGGCAAAGGTCTCCAGTTCCTCGAACTGCGCGTAGGCGAGCTTGAGGTCACCTGCTACCGCTCGGTAGGCGGCCCGCTGCGCCTTGCCGCCAACGCGCGAAACGGACTTGCCGACATCGACTGCGGGTAGGATGCCCAATTCGAACAGGGACGGCGACAGATAGATCTGGCCGTCTGTGATGGAAATGAGGTTGGTCGGAATATAAGCGGAAATGTTCTGCGCTTCGGTCTCGATAATGGGCAGTGCGGTGAGCGAGCCGCCCCCGCGTTCCTTGCACAGATGGGTGGCGCGTTCAAGCAGGCGCGAGTGGAGGTAGAAAATGTCACCAGGGAAGGCTTCGCGTCCGGGAGGTCGGCGCAACAGGAGGGAAAGCTCGCGGTAGGCGCGGGCGTGTTGCGTGAGGTCGTCATAGACGATCAGCACGTCGCGACCTGCTTCCATGAAATGTTCCGCGATGCTGGTCGCCGCGTAGGGTGCAATGTAGGTGAGGCTTGGAGGATCGTTGCCCTCAGTCACGACCACGATCGTGTAAGCCATCGCGCCTTTTTCCCGCAGGACGGCCACGACCTTGGCGACGGCGGATGCCCGCTGGCCGATCGCGCAATAGATGCAAAGCACATTTTTATCACGTTGGTTTATGATGGTATCGATTGCAATGGCGGTCTTGCCCGTCTGCCGGTCACCCAAGATCAACTCGCGCTGCCCGCGCCCGACAGGGATGAGCGCATCGACGACCATGAGACCCGTCTGGAGCGGCACAGTGACGGGCGCGCGATCCATGATCGGCGCGGCGGGGCGTTCGATGGGCAGACGCGCGTTGGTGGCTACGGGCCCGTTGTCATCGAGCGGGCTACCCAGCGGGTCGATGACGCGTCCCAGCAAGCCGTCGCCTACGGCCACGTCCATAACCCGACCTGTGCGTTCAACTTCATCACCGGCATGCAGATGCCAATACTCGCCGAGCAACACGACACCGATTTCATCCTCATCCACATTGAACGCGATACCGAGCAAATCGCCGGGGAACTTCACCAACTCCTCGAATCCCACGTCAGGAAGGCCGGAGACCTTGGCGATGCCGGTGGCAATACTGACGATTTTGCCCACCTCGCGTGGCTTCAGTTGCGGCGTAAAGGCTTCCCGCGCCTGGCGGATCTCAGCGAACGCGCCATCGAAGACACTCGTCAAGTTTTCTGGTGCAGTATTCATGGGCTCTTTGTTTCGGGCGTGGGGTCTTTCGGGTTCTCAGCCTTGACTTCTGGCTTTGCCTCACGTTTTTCCTTCTCTTTCAGAAGTTCTTCGATGTCCCTTTCCAGCGATGCCAAATAATCCGCGATGCTCCACGCCACCTTTTGGCTCTTCGTGGTGAGTTCGATCCCGCCGATCAGGTCCGGCGCGGTCTCGAACCGGACGCGGACTTCAGCCGAGAAGGTTTCGTTGAGCGCGTTCTGTATCGTTGCACGTTGCTCGGCGGGCAGGTCGAAGGCACTGCGCACGAGCGCGGGCTCAGACGCTGTTTTAAGAGCCTCTCCGAGGCCCTCTTTTGCCTTGTCGTCCAGCTCTCGCAAGCGGCGAGTGAAGACTTCGGCCAGTCGTTCTTCCAGACTTGTCGTGGCCAGATCCTTCAGCGCCTTT
>CAZTDL010000066.1:0-11657 GCA_964612775.1 uncultured Lentisphaeraceae bacterium | reverse complement strand
CGGCAGTCATAGCGGCATGACCTTCGAAGCGATGTCACTTTCCTGACACACACCCAACACGGGCGGTGCGTTCTTGCACGCGTATTCGATAAATGATATTTTATTAATGATTTTCAGTTAATGTTATCAATAAAAAAGGGACAAAATGACAAGTTCTCGCAGAAACTTTCTTAAGGGAGCCACGCTGGCCAGCGCTCCTTTTATTCTTCCTTCCCGCATTTGGGCCGCGGAGACGAAACCGAACGATAAGCCCAACATCGCATTTGTCGGTTTAGGCATCCAGGCTCGTGGCCTTTTGGGAAACTTTCTTAATCAGGATGTCACGGTTGTCGCCATCTGCGATGTCGATAAAACGCGTCGCGAGGACGGCGTAAAACGGGTGGACGATTTCTACAAGAGCCATACTGATAAGGGAACGCCGGGCAATTGTAAAGCCTATGCCGATTTCCGTGAGGTGATCGAGCGTAAAGATGTCGATCTTGTTTGTGTTGCGACGCCAGACCATTGGCATGCTTATATCACCATCGCGGCGATGAAAGCCGGCAAAGATGTTTACTGCGAAAAACCGCTGACATATAACATCCATGAAGCGTTGGCGGTAATGGAAGCGGCCAAGAAGTACAATCGTATTCTGCAGACCGGCGCGATGCAGCGTTCCAGTTTCGAGTTTCTTACTGCCGCTGAGCTTGTCCGGAACGGTTGCATCGGCAAGATCACCCGCGTGGATTGCAATTTCGGCGGTCCTTCGCGTCCGCATTTTGATCCGAAGGAAGACATTCCGATGGAGCCGGGATTGGATTTCGATATGTGGTGCGGTGGCGCACCCTTGGTTAAGTATAACGATAAACTTGCGCCGCGCGGTGTCCACACCTTTTTCCCGATGGTCTGGCGTATGGATGACCTCTTCGGCTCCGGTTACTGCGGCGACTGGGGCGCGCATCACCTCGATATCGCCCAATGGGGACTTGACATGGACGCTAGCGGACCGGTCAAGGTCATCAAGGCGGAACGTACCGAGCAGGATAAGGCCAAGATTGAATTGGGCGGACGCGCCCAGTGTGGCGTTGTTTTGGAATTTGCGAATGGCGTGCAACTGAAGCACAATCCGTTCTCGACCTTCGGCACCGTGTTCTACGGAACCGAAGGGACGATTTCCGTGAACCGCGGAAAATTCGAAATGATGCGCGGCACGGAGATGATTTCCAAGTTCACTAAAAAGGAAGACGGAGGCTCGCTCGAAGGAGCGCTCGCCAAGGCCCGCAAGGCGTTTTTGACCGAGAGTACTTATAAAACCAAGTTGTACAAGACCAAGGGCGGTCATCCGGCCGACTTTGTCAAATGCGCTCAGTCTCGCGAGCCGGCGTGTTCTAATGAGGAAGTCGGCGGGCGCGCCGCTATCCTGTGTCATCTTTGCAATATGTCTTATGTGCGCGATGCCAGTTTCGCCTGGGATCCTGTTAAGAACACATTTGCGAAAGGGACCGGCGATGCGAACTGGTTGGTTCGCGAGGGCGGTTATCGGAACAAATGGTCGGTCTAAGTCGGCTTTATAAGCGAACGGGACGTTTTCGGCCGAGGTGCCTTGCCGAGATGTCGGTTCGTGAATAAGGATCATGACGGGCGGCGGCGGGTTCGTTAAACCCGCCGCCATCCGAGTCGAGATGATGCGGGCTGCCGTCTTCGACCGCCCTTAAGCGTTTATTCGTTTTTTGCGCGGTGTCGATAACGTTGGACAAGCCACAAGATTGTTGAAGGATACTTCCATGACAAATTTCACGTATCATAATCCGGTTAAACTCGTGTTTGGCAAAGGGATGATCGCCGAACTTGGCGGTCTGATTCCTTCAGATGCGAAGGTCATGGTGGTGTATGGCGGCGGGTCGATCAGAAAAAATGGCGTGTACGATCAGGTGCGTCGGGCGCTGTCGAAACACGCGGTAACCGAATTCGGTGGGATTGAACCGAATCCGCGGTACGAGACGTGTATGCAAGCGGCGGCACAGGTCAAGGCCGAGCGCGTTGGTTTTCTTCTGGCCGTCGGCGGCGGTTCCGTGCTGGATGCGACGAAGTTTATCGCCGTGGCGGCTTTGTATGGCGCGGGCGATCCATGGGAAATCATGGAGGGCTCTGTGCCCGTGAAGGCCGCGCTTCCTCTTGGGTCGGTGTTGACATTACCCGCAACCGGATCGGAAATGAATGCCTTCTCGGTGATTTCTCGCAACGCCA
This sequence comes from uncultured Lentisphaeraceae bacterium, assembly GCA_964612775.1. Lineage (GTDB taxonomy): Bacteria > Verrucomicrobiota > Kiritimatiellia > RFP12 > UBA1067 > DAOPZC01. The sequence goes on along the minus strand of CAZTDL010000066.1, from coordinate 9,431 downwards.
CGGGCGAAAAATTGGCCTTTGCTTCACCGATGGTGTATCCGAAATTTTCGGTGCTCGATCCTGAAACCACCTATTCGTTACCGGTGAAACAGACTGAGAATGGCATTGTTGACACCTTTGCTCATGTCATGGAACAGTACATGTGTGCAATTGAGCATGCGCCTCTGACCGAACGCCAGGCTGAGGCCGTGCTGCAGACGCTGATCGAGGAAGCGCCTAAAGTGAAGGCGCGTCCGGAAGATTACGAGGTGCGCGCAAACCTGATGTGGTGCGCAACCATCGGTCTTAACGGTTCGCTGGGCTGCGGAATGGGTGCGCAGGACTGGACGACGCATATGATCGGTCATGAGTTGACCGCAATTTATGGTATTGATCATGGACGCACACTGGCGGTGATCATGCCGGCGGTACATCGCCACGAGATCAATCGTAAGAAAGAGCGTCTTGCTCAGTGTGCGGAGCGCGTGTGGGGCATCACGCAGGGCAGCGAGACGACGCGTGCGATGCAGGCTATCGACAAGATGGAAGCGTTCTTCACGGCGGTCGGCGTTCCCACGCGGCTCAGCGAATATGGCATCGATGCCGCGGACGCGGGACGTCAGGTTGCCGCACGGCTTGCCAAGCGAGGTCTGAAGATCGGCGAATACGGCGACCTCGGCGAAAAAGAAGTGCAAGAGATTGTCGCTCTTGCGAAATAAGACAGGCTCTTGTGTTTGGAGACTGGACCCTTTGGCTGACGACCGAGCCTCGTGGGCGTTCTGAAAGCGATGTGTTTTGCCCTCGTGCTTACACGAGCGACCAAGGCCCGCGTGGAGTTCGTCCGAGCAGTGCGGAAGCGGCCTGATCGTTGAGTATCTGCTCATTCTTTGGGTCCCACATGATTTTGCGTCCGGTAAGTATGGCGATCTGGCTGAGATGCCCGATGCTTGCGGAACGGTGGGCCACTTCGGCGGGTGTCAGCGTTACACTCCGATTCTTAACGCAGTCGATGAAGTTTCTCTGATGCCCCGGGCTTCGCAGACGCAGTTCACCGGCTTCGATTTTGCTGTCTCGGATCTTAGGCGTGGAGGCTTCGAAATGCCCGCGGTCAACATGGATCCAATCACCTTTTTCACCGTACCATGTCGTGCCGCTCTTAACCTGCGTTTTATCTGCGACGGTCAGCTCGATGCCATCGGCGTAACGGCAGGTGCACCGATAGGTTTTAGGGGAATCATAGATGCCTTCGGGCTCGAAGGGCGCATATCCCTCAAACGAAACGGGCCCGGACTTGTCGCGGTCCAATCCCCATTGGGCAATGTCGGCGTGGTGGCCGATCCAATCCATCAGTTGGCCGCCGCCCCATTCCAGCACCCAACGCCAGTCCCAGTCGTATACGCCTTGGAAATCACGGTAGGGGGCTGGCCCAAGCCAGAAATTCCAGTCGAGTTCCGCCGGGATTTCAGATCCGGCTTTACAGGGCTTGCCTCGTCCGCCCGAAGGCAGGCCCACATCGACCCGCACAATCTTTCCGATACGGCCGTTACGAACCAGTTCGACCGCGCGACGCATTTCGCCGGACGACCGTTGCCAACTGCCGGTCTGCCATACACGACTGTGCTGCGCGACGGCGTTGACCAGCGCGCGGCCTTCAAGTAAATCGTGCGTAAAGGGTTTCTCGCCGTAAATGTCCTTGCCGTGACGCGCGGCAAAGGTGCCGACAAAGGCATGCCAGTGGTCCGGCGTGGCAATCATGACCGCGTCGATGTCTTTACGCGTGCAGACATCGCGGAAATCTTTGATCATCTCGCAGTCGGTGTTGTGATAGTGGTCATCAACTTTTTTCTTGGCCTTGTCCATCTTGCTTATGTTGACGTCACATACGGCGCGGATTACAACGTCGTCGAGTCCGAGAAACGAGTTCATGTTGCCCGTACCCATACCGCCGACGCCGATCATGGCCATGATAATTTTCTTGCTCGGGGCGCTTTGCCCCAGCACACGGGAAGGCACGAGGTTGAAAGAGGGGACGGTTGCTGCAGCGGCACTGCCGCGAAGAAAACTTCTGCGTGAAAGATGCATAATAAACTCCTCTGGGCATTTATAATTCGGGACTAATATTAGCGCACTGTGTCGGCGGTCTTTCCGATCTCGGCGACTTTCTTCTGATCGAAGCCCGCCTTCACATGGATCTCGTGGATTGACCAGAAGTTGCCGCCCCGATCCCCCGTTGTGACGAACTTCAAGTAACGCGTTTGCACGGCGAGAGGAATGATGGTCTTGCTGCGGCTGTTGCCATCGCCCTGCGCCACCGGACCTGACCAGTCTTTGCCGTTTTGCGAGATGAACACCTTATAGCCGTTCGGCGTGTCGTTGGCGGATTTTTCGGCGTTCAGATCAACTTCGGAAAGGAAACGGTTTTCGCCGAGATCGAGGGTATACCACATGCCTCGGGTTGAGACGTGGTTGGACGACCAACGGGTTTTCGGATCGCGATCGAACGCCTTTTTGGCTTCGCCGTCGGCGTGCGATGCGTTTCCCTTCCACAATTTTGGCTCAATCTCTTCTGCCGGCGTGTCGGCTAGGTTTTTCAGCTTCGCGTCATATAACGCGACATAGGTCTTTTTTGCGGCTATGCCGTATGTAACATCCGTGAACAACCCCTGCATAATGGTGAAGAGCTCGAGCCCGTTGTTTTTGAAGAGCGCTTCTGCGACTGTAATGCGGCCGCGGTCATCGGGCGCAATCTTGAAAAGTTCGACCAGACGTGCAGATGTCGCGAGACCGGCGTTGGCGACGACGAGCTTGAGCGAACCGCGCAACGCCACCGTTTTCATGCCAGCGTCGGTCTGTGTGATGACGGAATCCTTTAACACGTCGTAGGGCTCCATGTCGGTCCAGTCGGCCAACGAGCGCAAGACGGTTTCTCGCAGCTCTTTGTCTGCATCGGAAAGTGCGCCCGTCATGGGCGCGATGAACGCTTTGTCGGCGTATCCCGCCATCAGTCCCGCCAGAGCCTTCTTGGCGGTGCGGGAGGCTTTTGCCCATGCGGAGATGAAACTGGCACTGCGTGCGGCGGGGTCGGCGTTCTTGGCGGCTGCGCGAATGGCCGCTTCGGCCTGATTCGATTCTTGATTCTGAACCAGCGGCAGCCAGTCGACGAGCGTCTGAAAAAAACGATCATCGGCTGTTTTGCCGAGCGCTTTCCACGCTTCTTTACGCGTTTCGGCCTGTTGGGATTTGAGGAAAATGGCGAACTTTGGGATGAGCGCCGCTTCAGCGCGTTCACCAAGGATGGCCAGAGCTTGAGCCTGATGCGCTGGTTCTTTTTCGGCTAGGGCGAACAAAGCTTTACCGGTCCCGTTAGCTCCGAGGTCGTTCAGTGTTTCTTTTGCGGCGTTGCCGATCGCATCCTTGCGGAGAGTCAGTTCAAAGAGTATCGGCACTTGGTCTGATGTGCCGATTTTTGTCAATGCGTGAAGCGCTTCAATGACGACGGATTCGTCGCTGGATTTGAGCTGATTGGAAACGGCGGCGGCAACGGATGCGGCGTCGCGTTTGGCGAGTTGGGCCATCAACGCGATCTTGTCTTCCGCAGGTGCTGATTCCAGCGCGGCGACGAGGATGCCGACGGGAACGTCATCGGCAGAGCGGATGATGGTCTGTCGAACCATGGGGCAGGTGTCTTTCACGCCGGCGGTAAAAAAGCCGACATCGGCGAGCATTAGGGTTTTTGCGGCGGCGGCACGCAGCGGCGCAGACGTTGAGGCATCTTTAAAAAGGCGTTTGGCGGCTTGGACGGCAACCCGCGTTTGTCCGTTGGCGGCAAGCGTGCCGATACAAGCGGCAAGCGCGGTTTGGCGGGGCTCCTCAAGCACGGAGACTGCTGGTTTTGAAAGTGTTGTGAGCGCCGTTTCATCCCCGATACGTCCCAACGCGGCTAGCGCGGATTCTGCGACAGACGTGTCTTTGTCAGCGGTGTAGGGGCTGATGGCGGCGCTTTCCTTACGGATGGCCAATGCGTTGATCAGCGTGCAACGCAATCCGGCATCGCCCTCTGACAACGCTTTTACAATCGCTTGCGAGGCTGCTTTGCCTGGGGTCGCTGCAAGAAGTGTGGCCGCTCCGTCGCGCGTTTCGGGAATCGACAGACAGGCGGAAACGGGGACGAGATCTTTCGGTGCGCCAATGGCGAGAAGGGTGCGCAGAACGGCTTTTTTCCCAAAGGGCGTGGTGGTGGGGTCGTTGAGAAGGGCGGAGATCTTGTCTTTGTTGACGTTATTAACTTGAGCGTTGTAAGTGTGGGCGAAGATGTCTTGCAGATAAGCGAAAACCTCGTTCACGGTGTCGGCCGTGGCGGTTTTGATGCGGCTGAGATCCGCGTCGGAAAGCCCTGCCGGGGTGTCATCCGCCTTGAGGTCGCCGGTCGCATACTGGATGCCGCTAAGAATATGCGTTAGCGTCGCTTTGTTGAGATACGCCCGTTGGTCATGTGCGAAAGACGTATAGAAAACGCGGCCTTTGCCATAGGGACGTATCCATGAAACCGCGTTGTCTTTATCAGTTCGGCGTTGGCCGCTGGCGCTATCGGTGTCGTGGTCTGTCATATTGAGGGAGACGAGAACGTGCAGCTTAGCGCGGTTGTAGAACGGGGATTGTTGCTGGTAGATTTCATCGCCGACGGAAAACACCTTGCCTCCAAAGGCGCGGTTCAGCGGGTGCGTCGGGTCATCAAGCTTGAATGTCCACGTCCCTCCGCTTCCCCAGGGATGTCCCCAGAAACGTCCGCCGACCATCTCGGCGGCCTGTTCAGCCAGATAGAAATTGTCGGCTCCGGCATGGATCACAACAAGGCCCTTGCCTGATTGAACAAACTGGACAAGGGCGGATTCCGTGAAACGGTGTTCTTGTGTTTTGAGCCCGGTGGTGTTGTTCAGAATGATCGCATCATACGTTGCAAGGTTTTGGGGCCGAAGCGCCTCATAGTCGTTCGAGAAGTCGGCTTTGAAGGCTTTCGTTTGTGTTGCCGCCAATTCGATGGTCTTGTTGCCAAAGGCGATGCCCGCACCATGGACGAACCCTTCGCAACGCCAGAAAACAAGAATATGGCGAGATTGGGCGGGACGTACGGCAGGTTGCTTGCCGATCAGTGTGCTGAGCAGGTCGATCTGTCCTTGAGGCACGAGCGGGAGATTTTGCGCCAAGGTGGAACAGATGCCCCCGGCTGTCAATAACGCGAAAGCTGCGCGAGTGAAACGGGTGACCGCGGATTCCATTGAAAGGCCCCTCTCTTTTAATGTCGCTTGTTCCCCACATGCGACTCGTCTAAAAATGAAAGAGCGGATCAAAATCCGTTTTAACAGCACTTTTGTCCGCTCGTTCAACACACACGATGTTTTTAGTATTACCTACACAGTTTCCACATTGTGGGAAACGCATCATGGTATCCGAAATCCGTTTCCATAATGTGGCGCGCTTATACCTCGCCACAGGAATGGTCGGTATGGTAAGATTGCGCATATGAAGGGTAAAATTGCGCAGAGACAAGGCAACTATTATCACGTCGCTTTACTGGTCGAAACCTCGCATGAGTTCGGGCGCGAAGTGCTTCGGGGCATTCGCGCCTACGAGAAGACGCTCGACAACCACTGGATGTTCTATTTACAGCCGGACGGGATGCGGCAGGATGTGCCGAGGATGGGATTGTGGCCGTGTACCGGTGTGATCGCCCGCTTGTTCAGTAAAACGGCGGCGTGGAAGTTACTGTCCAGCGGGATACCCTTGGTGTTGATTGATCCCGATACGATTCACTTGAAGCGGAAAGAGGCGTTGGCCGCTGTGCCTTATGTTACGACCGATACGGGAATGATTGTGAAGATGGCCTTTGATCATCTGTACGACTGCGGCTGTCGGACCTTCGCTTTCGTTCATAGCGTTGCGGATACGGGGTGGTCGGTATCCCGCGGTCGCGAGTTTAAATCCCTGGCCTTGCAGCACGGGTGCGTGTGCCACGTTTACGGTAACCTCCCTGCGCGTTCGATGTCGTGGGAGTGTGATGTTCGACGATTGGGAAAGTGGCTGGCGAAATTGCCCCACGGATTGGGGTTTTTTGCTGCAATGGATCAGCGGGGGCGAAATGTGATCGAGGCGTGCCGTGAGGCTGGACGGCGTGTGCCGGACGATGTGATGGTTTTGGGTGTAGACAACGATCCGTTGTTGTGCGAAATGTGTGAGCCCTCGATGAGCAGCATTGCGCTTGACGCGTGTCAGGCGGGATTTGAGGCGGCAAAGGCGCTGCATGTCTTAATGCAGGGAGGGCCGGTTGCGACAGACCGCCGCATTCTTGTGAAACCGACACATGTCTCGCGCCGCACATCGACGGCTTCAAGCTTTAGCCATGACCCCGTCGTCGCGGAGGCTCGGCGGTATATATATGATCGGTTTCATGATAAAACGTTGCAAATTCTGGATATCGCGCGACACTGCGGCGTGTCGCGACGACTTTTGGAAACGCGTTTTTCGCAAACGCAGGGAAGAACTTTACTGCAGGCGCTGACCGAAGTGCGTATGGAGCGCGCAAGAACGCTCTTGTGCGACACGGATGATCCCGTGACCGATGTGGCGGCCGCAAGCGGCTTCGCTGACGCGAATTATTTTACAAAGTCTTTCCGAATGCGTCATGGCGATGCCCCTCTGAAATTTCGCGAACGGATGCATATTGTGAACTGAGCGGATTCACGGGAGGCTAAAGGCTTGCGCGCCATGGATGAAACCAGTAAACTGACTGTTAAATGATAAGGTTGTTCAGCTTGAAACCTGTGGGAGGTTTCGGTTGGTCTTTATGCTAGGTGGTACTGCGATGGTAAATGGAATTAAAGAAGTTTCGGCTGCTAAACGTAAAATTGATTTTATGATTTCCGCAGGTTTAGGCGTGCTGGCCGCTGTCGTCTATGGTTTGACCTTGGAGACGGGTGTGTTTCCCGGCGAGTCGGCTCATCTGATGACCGTGTATAGCGGGATTGATGCGCTCGAATTGCCGTTGCATCCGATTTGGGGGTCCATTGTTGGGTGGTTAAGCGCTTGGCCTATCTTTACGCTTCCTTTGCGTCTGAACCTGCTGAGCGCGTGCTGCTCCATTGTTTCGGTTGTCCTGCTTTATCGCCTTGTGAGCTTTCTGGTACATGACGTTATCACGGAGGAATATTCGGTCGCGCATGCATCGTATGTGTCGTGTTGGGCGGGGGCGGTTTCGGCGTTGGCCTTCATGTTTTCGGTGCCGGTTTGGCACGCCGCGACGCGTTTGCAGTATCAGAGTTTCGATCTGATGTTGGTGCTGATCACGGCTTCGCTTCTGGCGGCCTATGCGAAATGCAAATGGCGAGTTTGCCTCGTTCTGTTCTCTTTCTTGCTGGGCGTCGGTGTTGTGGAATCAACGATTTTCATCCCGTTGCTGCCTGTTTTTCTGATTTTTTTGATCGCCGTGTTGTGGAGACAGCGCGAATTGACCCTTCGTCGGTTGGCTTGGATGGGCCTGTTGGCCATATTGGGTTTGAGCTTGTATTACGTTAGCGCGCGGAGCTTTTTTACGACACATGACAGCGAGGCGCTTGGTTTCAAGAGCGTGACAGACGTGCTTTTGGCGGTGTGGCGGGTACAACTTAAACAGTTGAGTTCCGGTCTGCCTCGGGTGAATTGGCTGGTGTTGTTGTCGATGAGTGTGGTGCCATGGTTGGCGGCGGGCTTCGCGTCGTTTCGCGCGTTGAATAACGAGCGGTCTTGGAGTCAGTACATCTTGCACCTGACTCTGACCGTGCTGGTGGTGCTTGGCCTGGTCAATGCGCCGATTTCGCCTTGGGCAATATTGAGGCCTTTCGGGCGCCTGCCGGTCTGGTCATATACGATGTTGGCGATGACGGCCGGTTATTTGGTGGCCTATTGGTTTCTGTTGATGAAGGTGGGACGTCCTAGACGCGGTCAGTCGATCTCCGTTCTGACGAAGCTGTCGGGCGATTGGTTGGGCTTGATTCTGACCTATCCGCTGGTGGCGGTCGTAGTGTTGGCAACCATTATCAATGTCTTTGAGTGCCGTCCTTCGCGCGGCGCGTTTGCGGACCGGTGCGCCAAGGAGATTCTTGATCGGTTGGGCGGGCGGACGTGGTTTGTGACGGATGGCACGCTCGACCCGCATTTGCGGATTATGGCTAGAGCGCGCGGTCAGGAACTGAATCTGCTGTGCCTTCAGAGTGACATGAATCCGTTCTACCTGAAGTCGATGGCGAAGCTTGTCGAGGAGAAGAAGCTGTTCGATCCGTCTGACGCGCAGCGAATGAAAAGCACGCTGGACCTCGGTATCCTGCCGTTCATTCAGGACTGGTTCGCGATGGACAAGGAGATCGAGAAAAAGGTGGCGGTGTTCGGGGTGCCGGACTTTTGGTACACGGCGGGCATTACGCCCGTGCCGGAGTTTTTGTTCTTCTCCGGCAGTCGTGACATTAAGGAGTATAACGACAAACCGCTTTTTGCCCAGTATACCGCGTTTTGGAAAGAGATGGATTCGGTGCTTGCCCCGAATAAAAAAGGCAGCGATGATCCGACGATCCGATTGCGTGCGCACTTGCGGCGGCACATGGGTTTTGTCGCCAATAACTTGGGTGTGTTGCTGGAGGATTTGGGTAAGGATGATGATGCGTTTGCCGTCTACACCTACGTGTACGGCACGTTGGATCCCGAAAACATATCGACGTTATTCAACCGGTTCGAGATGGCTCGACGTGGCGTGGCTTCAGCCAGTGCGAGCAAGGATGTGATCGAGCGTGAGTTGAAAGACTTTATCGGTAATCTGAAGCAGAAATACCCGCTTTGGTCGCTGTCCCGCTACTACGGTTACGTGCGTTCACCCGAGCTTTTTGCCCGCTTGGGTTGGGGGTGGGCCTTGTCGGGACAAACGGGTGCAGCGCTGGCGGGCGTGACCCGCGCCATCAACTTGTTGCCGACGGACAAACGGATTGAGGGTATGCAGGCGATGGCGGCCGTTTATGCATTGTCTGACGAAAGAAGCAAGACGGAGGCCGTTTACAACGATATCATAAAAGCCGATCCAGCAAACCGATCAGCCCTGCTGGGGATGGCGCGAATAGCCGTACAGGAGGGGGCTTTAGACAAGGCTAAAATGTGGCTGGAGAAGGCGGCCAAGTCGGAAGACAAGCGCGGTTCGCTGGGCGTAGAATGGGCCGTGATCCACTTGATGAATAACGATGTGGCACGTGCGCGTATGGCGTTGCAGGAGGAGACCGATCTGCAGCCTAAGAATCTTCAGGCATGGGCCATGTCGGCGATGGTGCAATTGCAGCAGAACGAGCTGATGGAGATCGAGAAGGTGCTTTTGCCGAAAATGGAAAACATCGCGGGGACGGCGGATAATTATTTCGTGCAGATTACGCGTGCGCAGGTGG
>CAZTDL010000065.1:0-11696 GCA_964612775.1 uncultured Lentisphaeraceae bacterium | reverse complement strand
TGTTTCGCAGCGAGCCGCTCGACCGGCTGGTGCGGCAGGCGCTGGAGCGGAGTCCGACTCTCGCGCAGGCGCAGGCGCGACTCGTGCAGGCGCAGGAGACACTGAACGCGCAGACGGGCGCTACGAAATATCCCTCTGCGGATGTCGGGCTCTCCGCAAAACGGCAACAGGTGGATCTTGCGTCGATGGGCATGTCGGGCGTGAAAGATCCGCAGCCCTTCGCCCTGTACAATGTCTCGGCGTCGGTCGCCTACACCTTTGATTTTTTCGGTAAGAACCGTCGGACGCTTGAAGCGTTGTCGGCCAAGGTCGATTATCAGTCGTTCGAATGGGAGGCGGCGCAACAGACGCTGGCCGCAAACGTCGTGAGCGCGGTCATCCGCCAAGCTTCACTGAATTCGCGGATCGGCTGCATCAGCAATCTTCTGGCCGTGCAGGAGCGGCAGTTGACGATCATGGAGACGCAGCACAAGGCGGGCGGAGTTTCCTCCCTCGACCTTGAGAACCAGAAGCTCCTGTTGGCGCAAACGCGGGCCTCGTTGCCGACGCTTGAAAATCAGGCGGCGCGCATCGGGCATCAGCTTGCGGTTTATCTGGGACGCCCGCCCGCCGAAGCGGACATCGCGGCGTTCGATCTCAACGGTCTGTATCTTCCGGACGAGTTGCCGCTGAGTCTCCCCTCTGCGCTGGCGCGGCAGCGGCCCGACATCCGTGCCGCCGAAGCGTTGTGGCATCAGGCCTGCGCGCGGGTGGGAGTCGCCACGGCCGACCTTTATCCGCAGGTCTCGCTTTCGGGAAGTCTGGGCGCTCAAGACACGCACGCCGCCGACATGCTCAACAGCCTTAATGTCTGGAGCATCGGCGCCAACCTCATGCAGCCGGTTTTTCGAGGCGGCGAACTGAAGGCCAAGAAGCGCGGGGCTGTTGCCGCGTATGACGAGGCCGCCGCCGTTTATAAACAGGCCGTTCTGCAGGGCTTTCAGGAGGTCGCCGACGCTCTGCACGCGCTTGAGAGCGATGCGCGTACGCTCAGGGAACGCACCGACGCGGTCCGCCATGCCCGCGCCGGTTACGATATCGCGCAGAGCCAGTTCAAGAACGGCGCGATCAGCCATTTGGAGCTGCTTGATGCGCAGCGTCAGCTCATGCAGACGGAACTCGACCGTATCCAGGCGCGGGCTGACCGGTATGCGGATTCCGCCGCCCTGTTGCATGCGCTGGGAGGGGAATGGCGGGAATAAGGGCGAACCGCAGGGAAAGTCCCGGCATTGAAGGTGGTCCTAAATTCCCAACGCGGTTTTTCCCCGCGCAAAAGACTGCATACGGCGCCTGCTGCTGCAACAAACGCCGTTGCCGACAGACCCGTACGCGCGGCATGTGCGACGCCTGCTGGCGTGTGGCCCCAGTGCGCCAGACACGCGGTATAAATCAGCCCCGCCAGCGTGATGCCGGAGGCGAACCCCACGGTCCGCGCGGCGGCCAGAATCGCGCCGGCCACTCCGCGAAGTATCTGCGGTGCGCTACCCATAAGCGCGCTGTTGTTGGGAGCCGTAAACAGTCCCGCTCCTACGCCGACCAAGGCCAAACACGCCGCCAGATATGCCGGAGCGACGTTCAACCGAATCCCGCTCAGCAGCGCAATGCCCACGCCCATCGCGGACATTCCCGCGGTCGCGGGAAAACGTACGCCGATGCGGTCTGAGAGCCAACCGCTGGGTCCGGTCAGTGCCATCATTCCGACCGGCACCGCCGTCATGAACGCTCCCGTGCGTATCGCCGTAAACCCGCCGCCAATCATCAGGAAGAACGGCATGAGAAACGTCAGCGCCCCCGTTGCCAGATAGCACAGATAGGCGGCCAGCACGGAGCCGGAAAAGGTGCGGTTGACAAACAGGCTCAGATCCAGCGCAGGATGCTGCACGTGCCGCTCTGTCAGCACAAATGCCGTGCCAGACACGGCGGCCACGGCAACAAGGCAAAGAATCAGCGGATGCGACCAGCCCCAATCGCCGCCTTTGCTGAGAACGAAGAGGAGCGCCGCCAGCGTCAGGGCCATCGTCGAAGCTCCGGCCGGATCAAACGGTTGTTCCGTTGTCCCGCGGTCGGCTTGCAACGTCCGTTTCGCCATCCGCAGCATGACGAGTCCGATGGGAACGTTCACATAAAAAATCGCAGGCCAGCCGAAATGCTGAATCAGAAATCCGCCCAAACCGGGGCCGATCGACATGCCCAGATACGTCAGCGTCGCCTGCATGCCCAGTGCGCGTCCTCGCTCGTTCGCGGGGAACGCCGAAATAAGGATGCCCGGGCTTAACGCAAAAATCATCGCCGCGCCCAGCGCCTGCATCATCCGCGCGGCAATCAGTCGTCCGATGTGCCCCGACAGGCCGCAGCCGAGCGATCCGAGCACAAAGACGAGCTGGCCTGTCATATAGATGCGCCGTCGCCCGCGGATGTCTGCCAGCCGACCGAACACCAGAAGCGCCGAACTCGTCACAATCAGATACGCCAGCGAAACCCATTCCACCGTGGACACCGACGAATGCGTGTCCGACGCGATGACCGGCAGTGCGACGTTTACGATGCTGGTGTCCAGTGCCGACATGAAGGTGCCTGATCCGACCACCGCCAGCGTCCACCATTTCGGTGCGATGTTCAGCCGGCCGCGCCCGTTGTCCGGCGTGATTTCCTCAGCCACGGTCTACTCCCTTCTCGAGTCCCGATACCATTTTCTTGAGCGCGACCAGAAAGCGTTCGCGTTCCGCGTTGTCGTCTAGCCCTGCCATCGACTTTCGCCAGATCTCCGCCTCGAAACGGCGGTGCGCCTCGTACGCGGTTCGTCCCTTGCGCGTCAGTTCGACGCCGTAAGACCTCCGATCGCGCCGACTGATTACACGCCGAAGATAACCCTGCGTCTCCAGTCGGTCCACGATGCTTGTGAGCGTGCTCTTGGGGAGCCCCAACGTTGCGCCGATTTCGCCCAAAATCACCTCAGGCTTTTCTGCCGCCACATCCACTACGCCGGTCTCCATCGGGGAGAGTCCGTGAATGGCGCGGAAGCGCACGTCGTTCTTGATCGCCCGCCGCCTGCTTGCCAGCGCGTGCCACAGCCGCCGCAGTTCGTCCGCCTGCCGCTTGTTAGGAAAAGAATCCATTGTCCGTTTCCCTCCATAGAAAGTTCTTTTTCGTATAGCACGAATATCGTACTAAAGGCGCAACTGAAAATATTGCATGCGGTTCGGTCGCTGTGATACACGTACGGAAAGCGTTTTGCGTTTTGTGGGCGGAGAAGACAAGGCGCACATGTCCGCAACCGTTTTGTCCCTTTGTTGCGAGGTACGGGGTGATCCCGTTGACTTTTGAGTGGCGAGACTTTATTGGGTTTATATTACTGCTAAAATGAAATCCGTTATCGCCGTAAGTAAGACCGCGTGCGTGCTTTTGTCGGCCGTGTTGTCGCTGGCGGGGACGGTTGTTCGCGCGCAGACATCAGTCGCGCACTCAGGTGACGGCACCGGTGAGAATCCGTAGCAGATCGTCGGGCTCGGCAACTTCGTCTGGATGGATGAGCACGCCTCCGAAAGCGCGGGTGATCCGTTGCTGTGGCCGTTTCGCGCATGGAATGTTCAGTTTTCTGCGGGATGTGTACCCGGAGGTCCATGTGCCTCCTCTAAACGTCCCGTTTTGCAATGCGCCGATCTTTTTTTTGTTACCCCGCTGAAGACGTTTCGTTGGTGAAGAAGGCCGGGTTTAATCGATAGACAACAATCGATACATAATGATCGATTTTGCTGGACTTGGGAAACCCGTGTGACTATAGTTCAACGCCGTTTCACCCAAGAAGGCGTGGAACAAGGAGTTTGCCGTGTGGAAAAAAGACATTGATATCTATGAGGTCAAAGAGATCCGTGTGCGGCCGAATGTCTATTTCGGCGTCGGCGCGATCACGAAGATCGCCGACATTGTGAAACAGCTCAAAGCGAAGGGCGTCGATAAGGTGGTTGTGGTCTCCGGGCGCGGTGCCTACAAGTCGACCGGTGCTTGGGCACACGTTGAAAAAGCGCTGAAAGAGAACGGCGTCGGGTATGTCAATTACGACAAGGTGACGCCCAATCCGACGACGCACGCGGTCGACGAGGCCGTTACGCTGGCCCGCGATTTCGGTGCCGCGGCGGTCATCGCCATCGGCGGCGGATCGCCGATCGACGCCGGTAAATCGGCGGCCATTCTGTTGAAGTATCCGGACCGGACCTGCAACGATCTTTACGAATTCACCTTCACGCCGACGGAGGCGGTGCCGGTGGTGGCGATCAACCTGACGCACGGCACAGGCTCGGAGACCAACCGTTTCGCCGTGGTGACGATCCCCGAGAAAGATTTCAAGCCGGCCATCGCCTATGACTGCATCTACCCTTTCGCGTCGATCGACGATCCGGGACTGATGACGGGCCTTTCGCCGGAGCAGACGCTGTATGTCTCGATCGACGCGGTCAATCACGTCGTGGAGGCGGCGACATCCAAAGCCTGTTCGCCCTTTTCCATCTCGCTGGCCAAGGAGGTCGTGCGCATGGTGGCGGAGTTCCTGCCGAAGGCTTTGGCCAACCCCAAGGATCTCGAAGCGCGATATTACCTGACCTATGCTTCGTTGCTGGGCGGCGTCAGTTTCGATAACGGGTTGCTGCACTACACGCATGCGCTGGAGCATCCGCTGAGCGCCGTCAAGCATGAGCTTTCGCACGGTTTGGGACTGGCGATGCTGTTGCCCGCGGTGGTCAAGCACATCTATAGCGAGAAGAAGAATACGCTGGCGGACGTTTTCGAACCGGTCATCTCCGGCAAAGATCTGACAGCCGAAGAATTCGCCAAGCAGGTAGAGGCGTGGCTTTTCAAAGTGGGCGTCACCTCCAAGCTTTCCGACGAAGGGTTTACAGAGGCGGATGTCGCCACGCTGGTTGAACTGGCGTTCACGACACCGTCTCTCGGTCTGCTCCTAAGTCTTGCGCCGAACAAAAGCACCCGCGAGGTTGTCGAAGCCATCTACCGCGAGTCGTTGACGGCTTACAACACGTAAACGCACGCGTGATGGGCTCACATGCGCGCGAGCCATCACGCCGGTGGCGAAATCTGTTTTCCGGAACAGAAACACAATGCGCACAGAACACCTGCCGCTCATTGTCGGCGGTGCAGGCGCGACCTCGCGTCTGCACCCGTTGTGCCGAACCGCACAGAAAGCGCGTGCGTGCGTCCTGCGACGATGCGCCGGCAGCTTCCGGATTGGACTCTGCGGATGAAATAGGGTATAAATAAGCATGAAATTTGACGTTCTTGTTTCCTTACTTATTCTTTTTTACCTTATACCTGTGCGTGCCGATATTCTTTATCAGGAAATCGGCGGTGTGGTGGTGGGCGAGGGGGAACTCTATTCCAGTCGGGCCAACGACGCTTCCGGCAACGGATGGTTCGTTGTTCCCGGGGAAAGTGCCGGCGGGGGCACGATCACCAACGCACGCGGCGATTCCTACGTTCAGTCCCTTCCCGATAACGGTTCAGGAGGCGGTCCTCTGGTGCCGCCGTCGATATCGTACAAGATGCAAATTTTTACGCCGGGCACCTATCGGTTGTACATCCGCAAAGAGGGAAACATGGACATCGGCAGCGGCGGAAATTCGGATTCGATGTTCATGGATATCGTCGAACTTAAGGATGGCACTGCGGGCGTATTCGGTTCCGCAACAAACGCGATTGCCGATTGGTACGAAACGACCGCGGGGGTGGACGGCGATTTTTCAACAACGCCTTGGAGCAGCGTCTGTCAGCCAGAAGTCAATCAGGCGGGGGCCGGGGGGTACAACTCCGACTGGGTGATAAAACGTGAAGGCGTTTATACTCTGCGGTTCACCCAGCGTGAGGACGGTGCCGCCGTGGACGCGTGGGTGTTTCAGTTGGCGTCTCTGCCCGCTCCGACCGACGGGGGACCTGCGGTCTCAGCCTTGACCCCATCCCGCATCGTCATCGAGGCCACGGGAGACACGTATCTGAAACGGAACGAACCCTCAACGGCGCACGGCGGTGAAACGGAACTCGCTCTCAAAAACGACACTCCCGAGACTCCGGCGGATCTTGATCGCACGATCTATCTGCGTTTTGATCTGTCTCCCTTGTCCGCCTTTGGTGAAATGATCCTGACCAATGCCACTTTACGAATGGACCTGATTAGCGAGGGCATGGGAGTCGATCACAACATCTGTGTTGCCGTCATTGCGGAGACCGCTACGGCCGAGACGTTCGACGAACTCACGCTGACACCGAATTTATCCGACGTCTGGAGCGCATCCGTTGACGAAGGGGTGAAATTCGACAAAGTTTTTGGCGGCGTGCCCGTCGGAGAATTCTTAATCTCCACGAGCGCAAATGGCAAGATGGTGACGTTCGACAGTCCGGGGTTGCTGGAAGCCATCCGCGCCGATACGGATGGCGTTCTATCGCTGGTGCTGTACCGGACGGTAGATGGAGCTGCTACGGATTCTTTCGCTTCGAAGGAACATGCTGCCCTGAATCCGCCGCGTCTCGTTTTCGCCTTTCGTGACAAACAACCCGGCATCTCGATTGTGATTCATTAACGCCGTCTGGCCTATCGCGGCCGTCACACGTAGCCTCGAAACAAGATGTGCCTCGGTTGTCAGTTCATTTGCGAAACGAACAGAGAGAAATCGTCATGGCGCTCTGTGGATGAACGGTCCCTGCGGCGAGATCGGTGTTCGTCAGATTTTTCTGACGCCGTCCAGAAAGACGGCGGCCACGTTGAAGGTGTCGTCGAGGACCGCGATGTCGGCGGTAAAGCCGACTTCGAGTTTGCCGATCTTTTTCAGTCCGAGGTTTTGCGCTTGGTTCCATGAGGTGGTTTTGACCAATTGCGCGAGGGGCAGCTCCGTCACTTCGACGATGTTTTTGAACGCCGTGTTGAATTGCAGGGTGCTTCCGGCCAGAGCGCCGTTGCTGGCGAGGCGCGCCGCGCCAGCCGAAACCACTACGGCGAGACCGCCCAACTGATAGTTTCCGTCGGGCAGGCCGGTCGCTTCCATCGCATCGGAAATCAGCAGGATTTTTTCGATCGGTTTGGCTTTGAACGCTAAGCGGATCATGTCGGGGCAGAGGTGGATTTTGTCACAGATCATTTCAATGGCCACGCCGTCTTCCATCAAGCCGACACCGACCAGACCAATCGCGCGGTGATGCAACGGCGTCATCTGATTGCAGAAGTGCGTCAGGCGGCGCAGGCCGAATCGCATGCCTTCCTTGAACTGGGCGCAGGTGGCGTTGGTGTGCCCGCAGCTTGCGGTGATGCCGGTCGCGCACAGTTGCTCGGTGAATGCCAAGCTCCCCTCCATCTCGATCGCGTAGGAGATCAGCGCGACGGGCGAAATCGCATGGAGGCGAAGCACTTCGCCGATGTCCGCCTTGCGGAGGAAGGCGGGGTTTTGTGCGCCGGCGCATGCCGGATTGATATAGGGGCCTTCCAGATGCGTGCCGATCACTTTACAACCGGTGGGGGCCTGGCGGTAGGCCTCGATGTTTTTCAGGCTCGCCGCCAGTTCTTCCTCGGGAAGCGTCAGCGTGGTCGGACAGAAGGAAGTGACGCCTTCCCGCAGTTTGGCTTCGGCGATGACTCCCACGGCTTGGCTGTTGTCGCTGGTGACTTCGTACCCCATCCCGCCGTGGCAGTGCGCATCGATGAATCCGGGCACGACCAGTTTGCCTGCGGCATTGTATTCTTTGCGGCCGTTCGGCAGCCTTTTGCCTGAGGGATATATTTTTTTCACAAGCCCGTCTTCCAGTTCCACCGCCGCACCGAACAGCTCGATATCGGGTGAAACGAGATGGGCATTTTTAATGAGGTATGACATGTCTGTTTTCCAGCCGTGACGAAAATCAGAAATCGTTTGCCGGTCGGCACGGGCGCATACCCGTCTGAATCCTTCCGGCCTAAACACGCACTTCTATACTGAGAAGAATGCCAAAACGGGACAAGCGGGTCAAGTGCGCGGTCTATGAACAGTTCGGCCGCGCGTTGCGACACAAAGAGCGATGCCGAAACAATGGATTCCTGAAGATGGGCAAAGATTCCACGGGGGGGGGCACGCTGCGGATGCGCGAACGATACGGAAAGGAGATGACGAAGGAGACCAAGGGGCGGGTGTTAGACGGTTTTCGATGCGTCAGGCGCGACAGTTATTCGCTGGGAGACTTTTTTATGACGTGTCGCGCTTTGATTGTCGGCGCGCGCCAAAGACGTTCCGCATACCGGAATCCGCTGGACGATATGCAGGAAGACAGTGTAAGCTTATCCGTAAACATCATATGGGGGGGGACAACGCTATGGTCGGATGCCTGTCACGGCGCGAATGGTGCCGTAAGTTTCTAATAATCGAAATCGTGATTGGTGGAATATGCCCTGTGTGGGCCGTCGAGTTCCCGTCGACGTCGGTGCCCGCGTTCGCGATACCCCAGTGGGCGGAACGGCAGATCGCCGAAGCGCATGCGCGCTTCAAGGGATGGTGCGACGGGGATGCGACAATCGTCTTCCCGCTTGTCACCGATATCCACGCGGCACGTCCGATGTTCTCGCTTCCGCCCGATTTCCGGGATACGAAACTCCATGTTCTTTTGGCACAGAAAGCGGCGCTGAGATTCGGCGCCGCTTTTTTCGCGGAACTGGGCGACATCGGGTTCGACCGCGATCTGAAGTGGAAGCCCTCGAAGAAGGCGGATGCGTTATTGAGACTGGAATCTCAGCGCAACCTCTATAAGGACTTTCCGCTTCCGGTCCTGTTCTGCATGGGCAATCACGACTGCGGCCGGTCCTACGGGGAATACTTTTCCGAGGTCAGACTTTCGACAAAAGAGTACGGCGGGATGTTCAACGGCATGACCAAGCGGAAGGGGGCTGCGCTGGTCACCGGGCCGAACGAGGACTACGGCTACTACGATGTGCCTGGGAAGAAGTGCCGCGTGTTTTTTCTCAACACGAGCGACTTCGGCGAAGTCGGCTTTTCGCTGGAACAGATGCGTTTTCTTGCCGATCACTTGAAAGTGCCGTCGGGCACATGCGCGGTCGTGATGGGTCACAAGTGCATCCATCCGACGATCGGGAAGTGGAAAGGGGGACGGTCCGGAACGATTAAGAACGGCAACCTTTGCATGACGATGCTGGCCGATTTCGTGAAGGGTTCCAAAGGCGAAGAGGGCAGCGTCCGCTGGGATTTTACCGGCAACAAAGGGACCGCGTTCGCCGGGTGCCTGTTCGGGGATAGCCATTTCAACGATCAGGCCGTCACGAACGGCGTCAACTTCGTCATCACGCAGGGGTACGGGACGGTCTCCGCCAAGGATCTGCCGGACCACGTGGGGTACGTGACGCCGGTCGACCGCACCCAGACGATGCTGGTCGATATGGTCGCCCTCAAACCGGCCAAGCGCGAGATGAAAATCTTTCGCATCGGTGCGGGCGGTCCGGGCTGTGATCGGGCTTTTCGTTTTTGACCCTCTTGTCGGGGATGCTCTGCTATCGGCGTCGCGATCGGGGTTTAATGAAGATATGCCGGCATCGGATTCGGGGCACGTTCTCGTTCATCGTTCGGCTGTCGCGCCGTCTCTCGGTTCGGGGGAGAAGATTTTTTAAAATAATCGAACTTTTTCCGCGAAGTTGACAACTTACTTTCAGACGAATCACAACATGAAGTCAACGAGCGCAACGAACGAGCTTGTCCGTCGCCTTAAAGAAGGGGGGGGATGACGAGACCGTGCGACTTTTAGTCGAACGGTATGGACCGCGTTTGTTGTCCGCCGCCACGCTTCTGTGCGGGAATCCGACGGACGCGCAGGATCTGATGATCGACACCCTTCAGAACGCGGTCAGGTCGATCTGCGGGTTTCGGGAAAAAGCGTCCTTCTTTTCATGGCTCTACGGCATTCTGTTCAATCTCAACCGAGCCGTGTGGCGCAAACGCGCCAAGCTGCCGTTGACCTACACCGACGAATTGCCCGACGTGGCCGCAGAGACGGCGGCGGTCGGCAGCGAGCTGGATGCGGCGGCGCGGGCGGACCGTCTGGCCTCCGCCGTTCGGCAACTCTCCGAGCCGCTGCAGGCGGTGGTCCTGCTGCGCTATTACGGGGAGATGAGCATCGACGAAGTGGCCGAGACGCTGAAAATCAGCTCGGGGACGGTGAAATCCAGACTGTTCAGCGCGACGCTCAAACTCAGGGAGCTGTTGCCGGAAGAGATGCGTCCCTAAAAATTGTTCAACGACAAGCGAACTTTTTATGCGAAACGGACAACTTACCTTACAGAGACCGTTATGAAGTGTCAAGATTGCCAACTGGCCTGTTACGATCTGCTGGACCGGAGCCTTTGCGCGAAGGACGAGCAGGATGTGTTGGCGCATATCGAGCGCTGTCCCCGCTGTAAGGCTTTTCTGGAGGCCGAAGGGGAACGGATGCGGACTTGGCCCCGCCTATTGCGTGTCGCTACGCGGAATGTCGCCTTGCCTCACGATGCGGCTGAACGGGTGGCGCATGCTCTGGAGATATCACGGGGCAAAGGCCTTTTGAATGAGGGAGAGGCCGGGTGGAAAAGGCGCGATTATCGAAGGGGTCGCCGTTGGCTTGCGCTGGCCGCCTCTGCGCTTGTGCTGGCAAGTCTTGGCGTCACAGCCCTTCTGATACGCGACGTGCTGCCGCGGGAGAGACAAGGCGTTGCGAAAGGGAGCGTAACCGACCGGGCGATTTCGTCCGTTCGGTTGCTGGATCAGAGGAATGTCAAG
Organism: uncultured Lentisphaeraceae bacterium; assembly: GCA_964612775.1. Taxonomy (GTDB): domain Bacteria; phylum Verrucomicrobiota; class Kiritimatiellia; order RFP12; family UBA1067; genus DAOPZC01. The sequence continues at coordinate 876 of CAZTDL010000065.1, read as the reverse complement.
GGACTGGATGTCCCGGGAACGTTGCCTGGAACGTTGCGGCTTGAGGCGGGTGAGGTTGTCGTCCGACTTCAGACGGGCGTGGAGCTGACGATGCTCGGGCCGGCCAAAGCGACGGTGAGGGACGGCATGCGGGTTTATCTGGAACGGGGACGGTTGTTTGCCCGTGTTCCTCACTGGGCGGCGGGCTTTACCGTGCGGACGCGGCAGCTTGAGGTGCGTGACGTGGGGACGGTCTTCAGCGTATCGGCGGACGAGACCGTCTCGGATGTGTTCGTGTTCAAGGGATGTGTCCAAGTCAGCGAAACGGGAGAAGGTGCCGCCGATACGTCGGCCTCCGGGATGGCGATAGGGCTTTGCCAAGCCGGCGAGGGAGTCTGGGCCAAGGCCGGGGAAATGCCGTTACGCTTCGTGGCGGACAGCGCGGAAGCCCAGGCGCTGTATGGGGAAGTGAAGGGGTGCGCCGCTTTGAAAGATCCCAACCGCGCACGGCAAGCGGTCCAGAAGATCGCCCTGATATGGACGGAACGGCACATGCCGGGCTCGGGGCTTTCGGAGCGGATCGCGTCGGATGCGGGAGAGGCCCCGGCGGGAGAGGCGCAGGCGGCAATCTTCTCTCCGCAGGCCGACCCGCCCAAGAGCACGGGCTGCGCGTATCTGAAGGCCGGGATGATGTCCGTCACGAATTCGCAGGCGACAGACCTGTATTTTGCGGCGGGCTGCAGCGGGCCTGCGGCATGGGATACGGTCGGGGGATGGCGTGTTTTTCAGAGCGCGGGCGGCGGCGTGTCCGGACGTCTTCCTGCCAGCAACGATACGGTGAGAATCAATGCCGCGACTTTGGCCGCAGAAAACGGCAACGCGTTGGTGATCACAAAC
>CAZTDL010000064.1:1746-11729 GCA_964612775.1 uncultured Lentisphaeraceae bacterium | reverse complement strand
CTGGCCAATCTCCTGAGGCATCACTGTAAAGGTCGCATGTCGAATCATTAAAATGCCCGGTGCCCGCCACCCGACGCTTTCCGGATGCTAACATGCGGAATGAAGCGTGGGACCTTGAGCGTTCTTTTTGCTTATTCCGCAAGTTTCTGGAGCCGCTGCGCCGCATATTGGCCTTCGGACGAAGCCGTTCCGCCCCGCCGCACATAAGTCTGATAGGCCATCGCCGCCTGTTGTTTCTGGCCCTGACCTTCATAGGCCAGTCCCTTGTAGAACGATGTGCGCGCATCGTCCGGGACCTGTCGCTCAAAGGCGTTGAGATGTTGCAGCGCCCCCGCGTAATCCTTTTTCTGCAAAGAAAGCTGCGCAAGTATGCTTTGCGCACGCGCGCCAGACGGGTTAACCCGCGCCGCGAGCGATGCGGCCTGTTTCGCGGCCACATCGTTGCCACTCTTCTGGTTCGCCTGCGCCACCAGCATCAGACCCACATAATCGTTTGGCGCAAGCTGAAGCCCCTGCTCCGCCGACGTTCTGGCAGACGCATATTGCTTCTGCGCAAGCTGGCTTTCGGCGGTTGAGAACCGCTTGAACGCGGCTTTGTTTTTCCGGACAGGGTCGGTCGCGGTCTGAAACGCCGCCTGATTATCGACCCCCGCGTTCTGACCGGCATACTCGGTCTTGATGCGGTTTTGCGCCGTCTGTAAACGTTCCGCACTCATGGGGTGAGAGGAGAACATCTGTTCCAGCACAGAGGGATCCGCCCCGCTGATACGCACCAACACGTTCATCAGGTCCACCATGCCCTGCGGATCATATCCCGCCCGCACCATATACATCATTCCGCCTTGATCGGCCTGACGTTCCTGCTCACGGCTGTAATGGGCCAGCACCACCGCGCTGCCCAACTGTCCCGCCGTACCGGCCACGTCCGCCCACGAGCTGCCCTTGCCCGCCAAATAACTTTGCGTGCCGGTGACAAGCGCATCGTAAACCGTGCTCTTGCTCATCGCCGAAGCGGTGTGTCCGCAGTTCACATGCGCGATCTCGTGTCCCAGCACCGCTGCCAGCTGAGCCTCGTTCTGAAGTTCCGCCAACATGCCGCGCGTGATCGCGACCGTCCCGTCCGGGAAAGCATAGGCGTTGATGTATACGGCGTTGACCACCTGGAAATTAAACGGCATATCGGGATAAACCACGTCCGACGGCTTCAGCGTGGCGACCAGCTTGCGGCCAACCTGCGACACATAGGCGTTGACCTGCGCATCGCCGATAACTCCGTAGTCCGAAGAAAACTGTGAGGGAACGGCCTCTTTGGCCAATGTGAGAATTTCGCTTTTGCCCACAATGCTGAACTGCGACTGACCGGTGATCGGATTTGTGACGCATCCTGTCAATGCGCAGACCGCTAACGCACAGGCCAACGACAGCCAGCGTGCATCATTCCCCGTCATACCCCGTTTCTGCTGCTTATCCTCTTTTCGCATACCGGACCTCCTACATCGTTACGGACATCTCTTGCGCGTCGCAGAACCGGTCGCCGGGCTGCATGGGATGTCCATTGAGAAAAGCCTTTCCGTTCATCTGGCGACTACCGTCAAGCTGTACCGCCACGAGACAGATCGGAGCCTCTCCCGTTGCAACAACGGGGCCGATCGGCGAAATCAGACAGATCGTTCCGGGCGGATAATCCGCAAAGTTCTCCGGCGACACCTTTAAAACCTCCGCCTGCAACACCTTCATGCGGCCAGAGCATCCGGGCTTATTGAATCGCGAAGGCAAGAACGTAAACGCGCCCGGCCACGGATCATAGGCACGGATACGGCGTTCAATCACGGCGGCGGGCAACTTCCAATCGATCAGGCCATCCGCCTTCTGCATTTTGGAGGCATACGTTGCCTGAGCCTGCACTTGGGGAATACGCTTCAACTGGCCGCCGATCATCAGCTTCAGCGCCTTGACAAGCGTCACCGCGCCCAAGATGGCCAGCCGGTCCATCAGCGAAACGGCCGTATCGTCGGAGCAAATCGGTTCGATCGCCTGCAGCAGGATATCCCCGTCATCCATGCCCTCCGCCATCTGCATGATCGTCACGCCCGACACTTTGTCGCCGGCGGCGATCGAAGCCTGCACAGGCGCGGCGCCGCGGTATTTGGGCAATAACGAAAAATGCCCGTTGATGCAACCATGCGGCGGAAGCGACAACAGCCGCTTGCCCAAAAACTGACCGAACGCGACAACCACGATCACGTCGGGTTTAAGCTGCTCGATTTGGGCGAGCACTTCAGGGGCATTGACTTTTTCCGGCGTAATGACGGGCCCCACGCCCCGCAAGGCTGCATAGGATCGACAGGGGCAGGGAGTCAACCGCCGGTGCCGCCCCGAGGGACGATCCGGCTGGGTCACCACGCCGACGATTTTCAGCAATGGAGACTTCAAAATCGCCCTCAACGCGATGGCCGAGGCTTCTGAAGATCCCATAAAAACAATACGCATGCGCGACTTCCTGTTGCTTGCTAGTTGTGCGTCAGTTTAGCACATGCCCGGCCCCATGATGCACGAAAAAATGTCGGTATAAAGAGGGGAAAGGGAAAAAGAGGGAAACGTTTCTTGCCTTTTCTCCGCCCGTGACTCAACGCACGGCGAGCAGGCGATCCAGCGTCGCGCGCGAAGCGTCGCGCACTTCATCGAAAAGGTTTCTTCCGCAAGTGTCGATGCCGACCACGGTTTCAAGACCCTCGACGCTCAGCTGCCATAAAGCCTCTGTGGCGCCAAACGTGTCCAAAAAATAAACCGCCTCCACGCGCCGGATCCGTTTGGCCAACAGGGCGGCCGCACCGCCCACGGCCTGCAAATAGACACAGCCGCATTTCACGCACGCCGCCCGAGTCTGTTCGCCCATACCGCCCTTGCCGATGATCACCCGAACAGCGAACGTTTCGATCACCTTGGCCATATAAGGCTCTTCGCGGATCGATGTGGTCGGCCCCGCCGCCACCACACGCCAGCCGTCGTCCTGCGGAACAACAACCGGACCGCAGTGGAAAAGCGCGCCGTCGCGCAGCGGCACAGGGCACGCGCCGCCTTCGGCCAAATGTTTGTGCAAACGGTCGCGGCCGGTATAGATCCGGCCGGAAATCCGTACGATATCGCCCGCACGCAGCGCGCGCACCGCCTGTTCAGAAAACGGATACTGTAACTGCAGCTCGTTCATTGTTACCCCAACCACTCGGTCTTGTTTTCCGTCACTCGCACGCCACGCCGGCGGCAGGCCCAGCACAGATACGCGACCGTCACAAAATAGGAGGCGGGCAAACGCGTTCTCACCGCGATTTTGACGCCCAGCAAAGTGGTTTTTCCGCCCATGCCCATGGGACCGATGCCCAGTTGGTTGGACTCCGCCAGCACGCGCCTCTCAAGCTCGGCCAGCTCCGGTTCCGGTGCGGCATCCGTCAGCGGACGCAACAGCTGACGTTTTGCGACCAAATACCCTTCCGCACGGTCAGAGCCGATACACACGCCTAAAACACCCGGCGCGCACCCGAACCCCTGCGCACGCCAAACCGCCTGCAGCAAGCACTTGCGCACACCGTCTAAATCCCGTCCGGCAGCCAGTTCTCCGTCGGGCAGACTGAACTGGACGCTCATGTTCTCGCTGCCGCCGCCCTTCTGCATCATCCAAACCTCGAACGACGTCGTCTCCATCTGTTCGAAATGGCAGACGGGACAGCCCTCCGCGACATTCGTATCCACCGAACGGCCCGAAAGCGTCTCGATGGTGTTACGCCGCAGCCAACCGTTTCGGGTCGCCTCGATCACCGCCGCGCGCGCCGCCTGTTCCAATGCGAACGTGTCGGTCCCGCACGGCACCCGCCAGAAAAAAGTGAGAACCCCCGTATCTTGGCAAAGGGGCGTCGATTGCCCGCGTGCCACGCAGGTGTTTTCCACCAGCGCCCGCAAGAGCAGGGCCGCTTGCGATTGCGCGGGTTCAGCAGCCGCCGCCGCGCGTAACGCCGCCTCGGCATCCGCCGGCAAATCGCTCGTGGTGCGGCGAATCAGCTCAGTCAGAATCTCAGTCCAGTTCATCATAAAAGGTAGAGGGCTAACGTTTGGATAAAACGACGCTTGACGGCCCTGAAGAACCGCATCGGTCTCCTTAGGCGCGGTGTGCAGGACAAATCCGCCGCTCTTTCTAACGCCCGGTTCGTGACGTTTCTTCTGCCACCGCCACCCAAGGATTCTCAGGACCCAACGCCTGCAAAAGAGGCGGCAGATAGCTATCCGGCACGCAAAGCGAGCCGAACCCCTTGCCAAGGCTAAGGTCCGACTTGGCCAGCCCGTGATAATCCGACCCGCCGGTTGTCAACAAATCCAGTTTCTTTGCCAAACGCAAGAGCGTCACGGTCTGCTCGGCGTTATATTCTGAATAGACCGCCTCAACTCCCATGAGACCGGCCTCCTTCAGTTCGCGCAAGCCAGCTTCCAAAGACGCCTCATCCAACTCCCACGTAAAAGGATGCGCGATCACCGCGACACCGCCCGCTTCACGGATCATCTGAATACCCTCAGCGGGATAAAGGCGGTAGCGGTCCACATAGCCGGGACGGCCTTTGGCCAGATATTTCTCAAACGCCTCCGGCACCGAAGACACATAATCGCGATCGATCAGGGCCTGTGCGAAATGCACGCGGCCGACCACATCCTCTCCGGCACAGGCCAGCACTTCATCCCACTCCAACTCCATGCCCAACCCGTTCAGCTTTTCGAGAATCTGCTCGTTGCGCCAGGCGCGACCGTCCAGTACGCGGCCGAGGTTCTCGACCACAGACGGATGATGCGGCTGCAGGCCGTAACCGAGAATGTGCAAGGTGCCGTGACCTTCCTCGACAGCCGCGCTAATCTCGATGCCCGCGATCCCCGTCATGGCGTTAACCCGACAGGCCGCCAGAAAATCCTCGACGCCGCCCATATTATCGTGATCCGTCAGCGCCATCGCTTTCAGGCCGATCTGCCGTCCGCGAAGCACCAACTCTTCCGGCGTATCGGCCCCATCGGAGTTTGTCGAATGAAGATGCAGGTCTATCATGGCTAACCGTGCACCTGATATGTACTTCGAACCTTGTCAACCATCACGCCGGCAAAGAAAGCGGCGATCGCCGAATCGTACTGCGCCGTATGAGAAAAGGCTTTCTTCATCAGCCCCAGGCGCGTGTCAAAGCCCAACGTGCCGCTCTGCGCTTTCAGTTCGCCCAGCAACGCCCCATAATCCGCCGGATCCGTGACGGACGCCACGCGCAGATAATTCTTGGCCGAGGCACGGACCATGCAGGGGCCGCCGATATCGATGTTCGTGCGAGCCTCTTCCGGCGTCACGCCGACGCGCGCCACCGTCTGCTTGAACGGATAAAGATTCACCACCACCATATCGATCGCCACCGCCTGCGTGCGGACAAGGTCTTTCTGATGCGCATCGTTATAGGTTTCGCTCAGCAAACCGAGATAGATCTTAAAATCCAGCGTCTTCACCAAGCCGCCTTGCATTTCAGGCTGTCCCGTGTAGTCCGAAACGGCAACGAGATGCTTCATCGACAACTCTGTCCCGAGGAGCTTCTGAACCGCCGTGTAGGTGCCGCCCGTTGAATAGATCTTCACGTCCGGGCAAGCCGCCACCAAGCCCGGCACAAAGGTTTCCAGTCCCGTCTTATCCGAAACGCTCATCAAAACGTGCCGCACAGATATACGCTCATCAACCTCACGGACCAGGTTCAACGACATAAAAACTCCTTTTGGTGTCTCTTTTCAGCCATAAGAGATACAATAAAACGTTATCTGCTGATTTGCAACTGTTGACTAAGAATCCTTGCATATTTCACGGGTTAGCTTTATTCTTTCGCCGCTTTTTAAGGGAATACCATGCTTTGTACGCTGTTAAAAGCTAAATTGCACCATGTGCGGGTGACGCAGGCCGACAAGGAATACGAGGGCAGTCTGACGGTCGATGAAGATCTGATGGATGCCGTCGGCATTCTGAATTACGAGAAATTGCTTGTGGCAAACCTCGACAACGGCAAGCGTTTCGAGACCTATGCCATCAAGGGACCTCGCGGCAGCGGCGTGTGTTGTCTGAACGGCGCCGCGGCCTATAAGGGCATGATCGGCGACCGCTTGATCGTCATGATCTGGTGTCAGCTCGACGAGGCCGAACGCGCGCACCACCATCCGAAGACCGTACGCCTCGACGCGAAGAATCGCGTTGTGGCGGCGGCGGTGTGAGAAAGGCCGGCCGGCCGCAGTCACGCCATTTCACCGCCGCGTCACCGCGCCCGACAGACGCCGGGCGGGCTTCAAGCTTAGGCAAGCAACTTCGAAGCCGCGTCGCCGCCTTCAGCCTGCGACTTCACCATGTCGGACGTGATGCGGATGTCCTTGAGCTTCGGATTGCCCGGAGCCTCATACATGATCTCCATCATCAGCTCTTCCATCACCGCCCTCAGTCCACGCGCGCCCGTTTTGCGCTTCATAGCCAATTTGGCCATTTCCCGTAGCGAGACCTCATCGAACGCCAATTTCACGTTTTCCACGGACAATAACTTCTGATATTGCCGCACGAGACAGTTCTTGGGCTCGGTCAGAATACGAACAAGATCGTTTTCGGTCATCTCGCTCATGGAGGTCAATACCGGCATGCGTCCGACAAACTCGGGAATCAACCCGAAGCGGATCAGGTCTTCCGGCTGCACCTCCAGAGGCGGAGGACCGTCGTTCTTGCCATGCGGTCTGACCGGCTTGCGCTGCTCCACATACCCGATCGTCTGACGGCCTTCACGCTGCCGCACGATGGACTCCAGTCCCACAAACGCGCCGCCGCATATGAACAGAATATTGCGGGTATTGATCGCGATATATTCCTGCTGCGGATGTTTGCGCCCCCCCTGCGGCGGGACACGCGAAACGGTTCCTTCGAGAATCTTCAGCAGGGCCTGCTGCACACCCTCGCCAGAGACATCGCGCGTAATCGAGACGTTTTCCGTCTTGCGCGCGATTTTATCGATCTCATCGATGTAGACGATGCCGCGCTCGGCCTTGGCCACATCCATATCCGCAGCTTGCAGCAGATACAGCAGGATGTTTTCGACATCTTCACCGACATAACCAGCCTCGGTAATAGTCGTGGCATCCGCGATGGCAAAGGGAACATCCAGCATTTTGGCGAGCGTCCGCGCAAAAAGCGTCTTGCCGCAACCGGTAGGCCCTATCAGCAGGATATTGCTTTTTTCGATCTCCACGTCCGCGAACTCATCGTTCTTGCCACCTCCCACGGGTTGATTCAACCGCTTATAGTGATTGTGGACGGCGACCGACAGCATCTTCTTCGTGTAATCGTGGCCGATGATGTACTGATCCAAAAAACGCTTGATCTCGGCGGGCGGAGGAACTTTCAGCGTCGGCAAGGCACCGGCCGCTTTTTTATTCGGCTTATTTTCGGCGATGATCCGCGAGCAGATTTCGACGCAGTCGCTGCAGATGTTCGCTCCCGGGCCCGGAATGATCACAGCGCCGGCATGCTCGGTTTTACCACAAAAGGAACAGGTCAATTCTTCAGCAGGGGGATGGGTACGACGGGCCATTGTTTATTTCTCCGGAAGACGCTTGACCAGCACTTCGTCCACCAGTCCATAGACCTTGGCTTCATCGGCCGACATAAAACAATCTCGTTCGGTATCGTTCGAGAGAACATCCACCGTCTTACCCGTATGGGAAGCGAGGATTTCGTTCAGGCGGTCTTTAAGACGCAGAATCTCCTTGGCCGCGATGCTGATATCCGAAGCCTTACCTTCGGCACCGCCCCAAGGCTGATGAATCATGATCCGCGCATTGGGAAGCGAATAGCGTTTTCCCTTGCGTCCCGCCGCCAGCAGCACCGCCCCCATACTCGCCGCCTGTCCCACGCAATAAGTGGCCACATCACACGTGATGAACTGCATGGTGTCATAGATCGCCAGACCCGCCGTCACGGAACCGCCCGGCGAGTTGATATAGACCGAAATCTCCTTGGTCGCATCCTGCGCCTGCAAGAAGAGCAATTGAGCGATGATCACATTGCTGACTTCGTCGGTGATTCCCGTACCGATGAAAACAATCCGGTCCTGCAACAACCGTGAATAAATGTCATAGGCGCGCTCGCCGTGACTCGTCTGTTCCACAACGATGGGAACCAGCATGTTCGACTGGGGTGATTGCATGTCTATCCTCTCGAAAATGTCCGACGGCAAGCCCAACGGTTTGCCTCTATTTGAAGTTACCGTTTGGCCTCATCCATCAAGAAGCGCATCGTCTTCTCATCGCGGATCTGCGACCGCAGCAACTCCATGCGACCGTTCTTCTCGATCTGCGCCTTGAGCTGCTCGGGTTTCGTGCGGAAGTCCACCGCAAGCGCGGCGATCTTCTGCTCCACCTCGGCATCCGTCAACGTGATGCCTTCTTGCTCTGCGATGCGCCCGAGAATATACCGCAGCGTCAATTGACGTTTCGCGCTTTCGGTCGCGTTCTCGATGATCGACTCCCTGTTTTTCTCCATATCCTCACGCGTCAGACCGCGGTAGTGAGCCTCGTTCGCCATGCGATCCAACGTGGCGTTAATCTCTTCGGAGACTTGCGACTCCGGCAAATCAAAGCTGGTTTTTTTGATCAGGAACTCAATGATCATCTGCTCGCGGCGCTGCTTCTCCGCCTGCTGCGTCGACTCCAGCAGATTGGCGCGGGTCTGCTCGCGCAGCTTGTCAATAGATTCGAGCTTGACCTGCGCCAGCATGTCCTCGTCTTTGGGCAGCACACGGCTGCGCACTTTTTTGACCGTGAAATTATAAACGGCCTTCTTGCCGCGCAAGGCCTCGACCGGATACTCCTTGTTGAACTTGACCTTGGCTTCGGTCGAGTCGCCCGCCTTCATGCCTTTGAGCGCGGCGATCACTTCGGGAATAAAACGTTCATCCTCGGTCTGTATCCAGAAATCGGTCCCTTCGGAAATCGCCTTGGCATCCGGAGCGGTTTCCAGCACCGGCTTGCCATCTATCAGTCCCTTGAAGTCGATGCAGACCAAGTCACCCGCATCAATCAAATGATCGACGGACGCTTCCTCGAATTTGGCGAAAGCCTTGCGCAGGCGGTCGATGTGCTCATCCACCTGCTGTTCCGTCACCGTCGGCTCTTCGAAGATCACGGGAATTTTTTTGTACTTGGGCAGATCGAACTCCGGCTGTACATCCAGCGTCATTGTGAACATGATGCCGGTTTCCGGTGAAAAGAGCATGTCGCTGACGTCCAGCAGAGACACCATCTTGATCTTCTCCTGGTCGAGCGCCTGACGATACAGCGATCGGAACAGGCGGCCCTGCACCTCTTCGGTAATCTCCTTATGGAAGTCGCGCTTGATGATTTCACGCGGCACCTTGCCTGGACGAAACCCGGGCACGCGTCCCTGTCGCATGAACATCGTCATCACATCTTCGTAGTCTTTACGGGTCTCGTTGGCCTCAGCCTTGACAATCACCTTGACCTTGCATGACCCGGCTTTCTGCGTTTCGACTTTCATCAAATGAACCTTTCAGATACTTCTGAGCTGTACAAAAAAGAGGGGAAAGAGGATACCGCGCCATCTGCCTCACTTCACGCAAAAACTTGAAGCGCAACATCCGCGGCACCCCGTTACGTTATGCATCCTTGATTCCGACGAGAAATTCAGCGTTGCTCTTGGTGTTCTTAATGCGCTTAATGATCATTTCCATCGCTTCGACCGGAGGCACACCGTTTAGCGCGCGCCTCAGGATCCAAGTCCGGTTCAGCTCTTCCGGATAGAGCAGCAGCTCTTCCTTGCGGGTGCCCGACTTCTCGATGTTGATCGCCGGAAACACGCGCTTGTCCACCAGCTGGCGGTCCAAGTTGAGCTCCATATTGCCTGTTCCCTTGAACTCCTCGAAGATAACCTCGTC
>CAZTDL010000064.1:0-1736 GCA_964612775.1 uncultured Lentisphaeraceae bacterium | reverse complement strand
CCGTGGCGATAATTGTCAGGCTTCCGCCCTTCTCGATGTTGCGCGCCGCGCCGAAGAAACGTTTCGGCTTATGCAACGCGTTAGCGTCCACGCCGCCGGACAGGATCTTGCCGCTGTGCGGCTGCACCGTGTTGTAGGCACGGGCCAAACGCGTGATACTGTCGAGCAGGATAACCACGTCTTTACCGTTTTCAACCTGCCGCTTGGCCACTTCGATCACCATTTCCGCGACCTGCACATGCCGTTCCGGCGCTTCATCGAAGGTCGAACTCAACACCTGAGCTTTGGTGTTCCGCTGCATGTCCGTCACCTCCTCCGGCCGTTCGTCGATCAATAGAATGATCAGCATCGCGTCCGGATGGTTTGTGGAAATCGCATTGGCAACCTTCTGCAGCAAAACCGTTTTTCCGGTGCGCGGAGGCGCCACGATCAGACCGCGCTGACCAAAGCCGATCGGGGTGAAGATGTCCATCACGCGCATCGACAACTCATCTGCGGCGGTTTCCAATCGAATGCGACGATCCGGAAAGAGCGGAGTCAGATTTTCGAAATGCACAATGCGGCGCGCCTCGGCGGCCGGCTTTCCGTTCACGATATCGACGCGCCCGAGCGCAAAGAAACGCTCTTTTTCTTTTGGGTCTCGAACCGGCCCCTCCACGAGGTCACCCGTCCGAAGCGCGAACCGCCGCACCTGCGAAGGTGACGCGTAGACGTCTTCCGGACACTGCAGGTAATTGCTTTTCGGCGCCCGCAGAAATCCGTAACCGTTCGGCAGGATTTCCAATACGCCGCTGGTAATCACCGTTCCGCCGCGACGCAAATAGCTCCGGATGATCTCGAAAATGATCTCATGCTTGCGCATCGAGCTCACATCTTCCGGAGTCGCGTTCGGCAACAGTTCCAAGAGGTCCGATACTTCCTTTTTCTGCAAGTCGGTCAAATAAAGATCAGGCAGATTTTCCGGCATGGGCGGCTGATACACTTCAACCACTGGCCCGCGAAGAGCCGGCCCCGGACCGGCGACCGCCTCCAACGGCTTTTGATTCTCGACCGGAGGCTTCGGAACGAAGGATTGATCCGGCTGATCGTAATCCTCGGGCAGACCCTGCGGCACGGGGCGTTTCGGCAAACCGCGGGGCGCGCCGCCTCCGCCGCGCGCATGATGCTTAGGAGGCCGTGGCCGCCCTCCCCCATGACCGCCATCATTCACCCTGCGATTACCGCGTTCTCCTCCGGACGGACGCGCAACAGGGTGGTTCACCTGAGGGCGCGATGCGAAACGGGCCCAGCGCGAGCGCGGTGCCTCCACGGCCGGATCCCTAGGTGCGGACGATTGTTCCGGCGGCGGTTGTGACGGCGGCACGTTCTGTTCAGGAGTCTCTTGCTCTGTACTCATAGGCTCTCTCCATAAGGAAGCGATAAACATTTTGCGCTTCCCGCGCCAATGCCTCGGCATCGGCATTATTGTGCACCACAAGATGCGAGCGAGCGGCTTTTTCCGCCACCGGCATTTGTGCGGCCATACGACAACGGGCTTGTTCCTCTGAACACCCCCGGAAACGCATGAGCCGTTCAAGCTGAACTGCCTCGCACGATGCAAGGCAGATAATGATGTCCCAGTCTTCCGACCATCCCACCTCAAACAGGAGAGGGATTACAGCCGCTTTAACGGCTTGCCCAGGCACGGAAATCCACGTTTTCAGAATGTCCCTGACAAGCGGGTGGAGCACCGCATT
>CAZTDL010000063.1:0-11755 GCA_964612775.1 uncultured Lentisphaeraceae bacterium | reverse complement strand
TGGCTGGTGACGTTGCCCAAACCGTGCGCCGTGCTTGCCGCCCGCGACGGCCGTGCGCGACAGGTGCTGGAAACCTGTCTGTTCGCGGGGCTTGGCGTCCCTGGGGATATTGCCATTCTCGGTGTGGATAACGATGAGATTCTCTGCGAGAACAGTTCGCCCACGCTGTCGAGCATTCAACCGGATTTCGAAGAAGCGGGTTATCGGGCCGCCGATCTGCTCGAGCAGCTTATGCGGCGCAATCTGCGTAAGCCCCAAACGCTTCTGTATGGCGTTCACCAAATCGTTGCGCGCGAATCGAGCCGGTCGTCGTCGGCCGCAGACCGTCGTCTGTTGCGAGGCTTGGAGTTTATTCGACTCAATGCGGGCGAGCCGATCGGCGTGGGGGATGTGGCCCGTCACATGGCGGTTTCGCGGCGCATGGCCGAACTGCTGTTTCGGAAAAGCCTGGAGCATTCGATCTTGGACGAGGTGCAGCAGACGCGTCTGACCCGTCTCAAAACCTTTCTGCTGGAGACCTCGTTGCCTATTGGCCAGATTAGCGCGCAATGCGGTTATCAGACCGAGATGCATGCGAAACGTGTGTTTAAGCAGCAGGTCGGCATTACGATGAGCCAATTTCGCAAACAGGCGCGAACGAAACGCTAGCGGCGCGCGGCTGAAATCATCTTACGAAAAACAGGGTTCCGACCGGCACTTGCCGCAGATAGCCCTCTTCGTCCAAGTAGAGCGTGCCTCCGCTTTTCGAAAGGACGGCAAGCTGGCCGGAGGTGAGCCCCTTGCCGTCGGTGCCGAAACGCAGGGTTGTGGCCATCAACTTGCCGTTGACGGTGAGCGTGCCGGACCAAGGCTTGACGCTTGAATCGGCGAACGAGAGCGAAGCGGAGCCGAAGCCGACTTCGATCACACTGTTGGTGAGCAATTCCAGCGTGTCGAACGCGTTGCGATAGGTGCCGGCATCGAGGGTGGCGTTGCTCAACACCAGCGCGTTTGTGCCGCCTGCGAAAACATCATTCGCGCCGAGGCGCAGTCCGCCGCCGATCACCGAAAAAGAACCGCGGTAGTCCTGCCGGCCTTTCAGTTCCAGCGTTCCCGATCCGCTTTTGACGACGGCGGAATATTTGGCGCCGTAGATAAGGTTGGTCAGGCAGGCGTCGATGGCGGCCGAGCCGTCCAGTACACGGAATTCACGGGTGTACATGTTTAAATTGATCGGGTTCGCGAAGATCAATGTGGCGTCGGCATAGGGTGAACTCAGGACGAAAGGTTTGCCGTCCGGCACCCATCCGGATGCCCATGTGTAGGTCGCAACTGCGCCGCCGAGATTGACGGTGCGGTCAGCGCCATAGGCGCTGAAGCCGCCGCCTGAACCGAATGAAACGGTACGTGTGAAATCGCCTGCCGTCGCGCCGTTCAGGTCGGCGCCGATTTCAAGAACGCCGTCTCCGAACAGATAGACGGTCCCTTCCGTATAATTTCGCGCGGCGGTGAGTCGCGTGACACCTTCGGCGATGTAGATGTTGTTCGCAAGCCCTTGGGTGAACTTGGTCAGGCCAGGCCCCGCGCTCACATAGGCGCACGTGCTGTTGGTCAAGGCCCAGATGAGTCGGTTTGTGCTGTAGTTGTGGATAAAGGTTGAACTTTGAGCCCCGTGCACGCCGCCTTGAACGGTAACGGCGTGGCCCCCGTAGACCACGACGCCTCGGCCGACAGCGTTGCCGTTTGTTTGAAAAGTGAAGCCGGCCATGTCGAGCGTGACATCGTTCTCGGTGGCGTCGATGGTGAGTGTGGAGACCGCTAGATGCGCCGTTCTCGTGAGGGTGTTCGATAGTGTGACGTGGTCAAACGCCGTACCTGCGGCGGCTCCCAGCTCATACGTGTTGGTGTTGCGGACGATCTCGAGTGCGGCATTCTGCGAGGCGAAACCCACGCGGCCGTCCGGGTCCTTGACGAGAATGTCGGCGCGCGTGCCGCTGCCCGCCATCAGCACGCCGTTGACCGGGCGGACGGTGCCGGAAGCGGCGGTAAACGCGTTGGTGACGGCAAGTGCGGTGTTGTCATCCTTCTCGATTCTGAGCAACCCTGTGCTGCCGCTCATCGCGAGGGTGTCCCAGACGACCGTGGTTCCATCGCCGCCGTTCCCGTCGATCACAAGAGCATTCATCGTGGCGTCAGCAATCATGTTGGTGCCGAACGACTGCCAAGTGGTGTTCCCCGACCCCGTCTTGCCTCGGAGGAGGAGCTTGGCGTCAGAGTAAGAAACGGTGCGCCCGGCCGCGAAAAGTCGGTTGCTGCCCGCGCCCCGCGACGTCGTTGGTATAGTCGGCGATCAGCGTTCCGCCCGAAAGGGTGATGTGGTAAGTGGTGCTGTTTGTCCAGCCGGTAAACGAGTTGGCCCCGGTCAGCCGCCAGATTCCCGAATGCCTTTTCTCGAGACGCGTCAAGCGGGTTGTGTCGTAATTATAGAGAGGTGCCGTAATCAGGCTTTCACCTGCGGAAATCCCGCCAAGCGATACCCATGTGCGGGAGTTGCTTCCGATTGAAACGGTTCCCGTCAGATTCAGTCCGCCGCATCCGCTGCAATTGTTGATCCCCGCGTTGTTTTCATTACCGATTGTGAACGGCCTCGCCGTGTTGACGGTGCGGCTTCCGATGTAGTGCATGGGACTGTTGCCGATGGAAATCGTGGCATTGTTTGTGCCGCTGGCGGAGGGCATGAGGCTGCTTGCATTGATGGAGGAAACATAGATTTGGCCGGCGTCTTGCTCGAGGCCGCCTGAAAACGTGTTGGCGTCGTTTCGCAGAACCACATGGGGATTTCCGCCGCCCCAGTAGTGTGAGGTCATTCTTCCGGCTCCCGTGACGCGCGCATCCACAAACAGTGTGCTGGTCCCTCCTCTGATAGAACCGAATCCGGAGAGAATGTTCACCGTCAGGCCTCGGTCCAACGTAACCGTGCTGTTCGCGTTGGAAGGGAGCATGATGCTGCGGGTGTTGGACGGATACCATGCGATGGTTGCTTTGAGTGTCAGCGTGTTTGTGCCGCTCAGGGTGATGTGCCTGCTGATCGCGCTATTCTGTTCGGCAAAGTCCAGGCCGTTCGTTGCGCTGTAATCAGCCGTCAACCGGATGGTTACGTTCGAGACGACCGTGCGGAAGTCGCCGTTGATGACGCCGTCCTGCCAGTTTGCCGTGTCGTTGAAATCGGTGGCGGCCGGATTGCCGCCGGATACGCCCGCCCCGTTCCACGCGGCATGGGTTGACAAAGATACTCCGCCGACAACCAGTCCGATCAGAAACGCGCGTTTGATTTTAAAGCGATATTGTCGAGACATGTTTAATCTCCGATTTCACTGGTTTGGGAAAAATATCACGCGTAAAACAAAACATAATCTGTTGAACGGAACGTAATTCGAAGTAAAAAATAACTTTGAATCAGGATAACACGCAAAAGACTTCGACAACAACTGGATTTGTCGAAACGGCGGCGCTGGAAACGTTAACATTGCCGTGCGGCGAGCGCGCGGCTGACATCGGGGACGGCCGCTAACAGTTCACGGGTGTAGGCGTGCCGCGGCGCATGGAGCACGTCGGACGCGGTGCCGCTTTCGACGAACTCGCCCGCGTACATGACGGCAACCCGGTCACAGATATTACGCACGACGGCAAGGTCGTGGGAAATCAGGATGATGGCGAGATCCAGTTCTTTCTGAAGCGTCCGCACGAGGTTTAGGATGCGCGCCTGAACAGAGACATCCAGTGCGCTGACCGGCTCATCCGCGATGATCAGGCGTGGCTCGAGCGCGAGGCAACGCGCGAAGCTGACCCGCTGGCATTGTCCGCCGCTGATTTCGCGCGGATAGGCGTCGAGCACCGTCGCGGTTAACCCGACCCGGTCAAGCAGTTCGCAGATGCGGGCCGCAATGCGGTCGGACGGAACCATGGTGTGGACGCGCAAGACCTCCGCCAACGTCTGCCGAACCGTCATGCGCGGGTTGAGGGATCCTACCGCGTCTTGGAAAACCATCTGCGCGACGCGCCGGTAACGTTTGAACGCGACGGGGCTCATGTGTCCGATCTCTTGTTCCTCAAAGCGTATCGATCCCGCGCTGGGAGGCTGAATCCCAATGATGGTCTTGGCGAGCGAAGATTTGCCGCAGCCGCTTTCGCCGACGATTCCGAGCGATTCTCCCGCATTCACGGTGAAGGATACGCCCCGTACCGCCTCGACCGGTTTTTGGCCGGGTGAACGATAGGTGACACGAAGATTTTGGACGTTTAAGAGCATGGTTTTTGATGCCAGCAGCGGACCCGTCGTTCGTCAGTCAGGGTTTCCGGCGGGTTTTCTTTATGACAACGCGGCCGGGCGTCGGCGCAGCGCGGGGCGAAGGCGCAACCGGCAGGCCAGGCATCGGGAGAGGGCACGGTTCCGGGGATATCCCGCAACGGCGCGTTACGCGGAGCGTCAAGCAAGGGAACCGCCGCAAGCAGGCCGCGCGTATATGGGTGGCAAGGGCGCGACAAGACTTCTGCGACCGGGCCGTTTTCGACCACCTCTCCAGCGTACATGACATACACGCGCGACATGCGGCCTGCGACCAACCCGAGGTTGTGCGTGATGAGCAAAACCGCCATATCGTAAGTGTCGGCAAGGGTGTCGATCAGGTCGAGCACATGGCGCTGGGTAGTCACGTCCAGCGCGGTGGTGGGCTCGTCCGCCACCAGCAGCCTGGGGCGTGCGGCGAGCGCCATGGCCAGCATGACGCGCTGCTGCTGACCACCGCTGAGTTCGCAGGGATAGGCATGCGCGGCGCGCGCGGGATCGGGCAACCCTGTTTTTGTGAGCAGGTCAATGATCCGGACGGTTTGATCCGCGCGGCGCATGTGAGGCAGGCACTCGGCGATCTGGTCGCGTACAC
Source organism: uncultured Lentisphaeraceae bacterium (assembly GCA_964612775.1). GTDB lineage: Bacteria > Verrucomicrobiota > Kiritimatiellia > RFP12 > UBA1067 > DAOPZC01. The sequence continues at coordinate 6,836 of CAZTDL010000063.1, read as the reverse complement.
GCATGACCGGGTTGAGGCTAGCGGCCGGATCTTGAAAAACATAGGCGATCCCGTGTCCGCGCACTTCGGCTAAACGGCGGTTGTCCATCGTCAAGGTGTCGACTCCGTCAAAACGGACCTGCCCCGAAAGACGGGCTCGGTCGGTGGGCGAGAGGCGGGTGAGGGCCAATGCGGTGAGACTTTTGCCGCAGCCGCTCTCGCCAACGACGGCAACGCGTTCGCCGGGCTGAAGCGTCAGCGAGACGTTTCGTACCGGAACGGTTACGCTTCCCCCCTGACGAAAGGAGACGGCGAGATTTTCGACCTGTAGAAGCGGCTCAGACATAAAATAGAAAGTATAACGGGTATCCTCTTGAAACGGGAACTGAAAAAACGGTGAAACCGGACTTTGTTTCGGCGCACAAAATAGGCATAATAAAAACCGATGAAAAGTTCGCCGGCAGATGTGACGTTTGGACAGATCTTTGTGAGCTTCACAAAGGTCGGCGCCTTGCTTTTCGGCGGCGGCTATGCGATGTTGCCGCTTTTGGAACGGGAGGTTGTGAATAATCGGAAGTGGTGCCGCTTCGAAGAGATGACCGATTATTATGCGATGGCTCAGCTGGTTCCCGGGGTCGTGGCGGTCAATACGGCGATGCTGATCGGTTATCAGTTGCGCGGGTTTTGGGGGACGGTGGCGGCGACGTTCGGAGCCGTCTTTGTCCCTTTCTTCGTCATTCTCGCATATGCGGTCGCGTTTGACTCGCTGGTCGGCTCGAAGCTGCTGGCGGATGCCATGTCCGGTTTGCGCCCGGCGGTGGCGGGGCTGATGTTGGGCGTGGCGTACACGATGTTCAACCGTAGCCGTAAGACGAAGCTGGGACTGACCGTGTCTGTGCTGGTCGCTTTCCTTGTGCTCGTGTGCGGGGTAAGCGCGGTTAGCGTTATTCTTTTAGGCGTTGCGGCGGGATTGATCCGGTTTGTGGCGGCAACAAGAAAACGGACATGAACCTTTTACTCAAACTGGCCTATGCTTTTTTCAAAATCGGCATCCTGACCGTCGGCGGCGGATTGGCGATGATCCCCATTATTCAGCATGAGATGGTGAGACGCGGCTGGTTGGATAACCAGCAGTTTCTGGATATTCTCGGCATCGCGCAGATGACGCCGGGGCCGATGTCGGTAAACACCGCCACATTTGTGGGATATCGCGTGATCGGCGCTGCGTATCCCGGATCGGTCTGGATCGCGGTGGCCGGCGCGTTGGTGGGAACGCTTGCCGTATGCGCGCCATCGTTGATCTGCATTAACCTTTTCGGGACTTTTTGGAGTAAAAACAGAAATCATCCCTGCATGGTGCGGGTGTTCGATATCTTGCGTCCGCTGGTCACGGGGCTTGTGATCACGGCTGCGGTTTTTCTGGTGTTGAACGCATTGTGGGGAGACTCGTTCCAAGCGGTTTTGACGCGCGTTCCTGATTACCGGATGACCGGGATTCTGGTCGCGTCTTTTGCGCTCACCGCGTACTCGAAAGTCTCTCCCGTTTATATTCTGTTGGGCGGGGCCTGCTTGGGGACGATTTTGGGAATGCTATAGGAGTGACAATGAAGGTCCTGTTTCAGCAGAGCGGTGAAGCCATGGTGCGTGCCGCTTGCGGCGTGGTTCAGGAATTGAAGAGTGCCGGACACGAGGCGCTCTTTGCCGGCGGATGCGTGCGCGATGCGCTGCTGGGCCGGGTCATGAAGGATATCGACATCGCGACTTCTGCGACGCCCGAGCAAGTTGAAGCGCTTTTCAAAGGGAAGACCGTTGCCGTCGGCAAGGCGTTTGGCGTGGTGCTGGTGTCGCGCGCGGATTTCCAGTTCGATGTGGCCACGTTCCGAACCGATGGGGCTTATGCGGACGGGCGGCATCCCGCGCACGTGATTTTTGCGACATCCGAGGACGATGCTCTGCGGCGCGACTTCACGGTCAACGGTTTGTTTTGCAATCCTTTGACAGGCGAGGTGATCGACTATGTGCGCGGTTTGGAGGATCTTGAAGCGCGAGTGATCCGCGCGATCGGCGAGCCCGAAGCGCGCTTTCGCGAAGATCACTTACGGATGTTGCGCGCGGTGCGCTTTGCCTCGGTATTGGGTTTCGGGATCGAACCGGCGACGCTCGCTGCGGTGGCGCGTCATGCGGCGTGGATCGCGACGGTCAGCGCCGAGCGAATCGCGACCGAGGTCACGCGGCTGATTTGCGAGTCCCCGCGCCCCTCCGTTGGCCTGAATCTGTTGCGCGAGACCGGGCTGCTGGCGTATTTCCTGCCGGAGGTCGCTGCCTTGTTCGGCACGAGGCAGCCGCCCCGGTTCCACCCCGAGGGGGATGTCTGGACGCATACCTGCCTGATGATCGACGACGTGCCAGCACCGCGCGATGCGGTGTTGGCGTGGTCGATTCTGCTCCACGACATCGGCAAGCCGGTGACGTACTGTGAGGAACCTGATCCGGCGACGAGAGACGCGCGTATCCGTTTCCCCTGCCATGCTCCGGTGGGCGCGGCGCTGTCCGAATCGATCCTGCAGCGCCTGAAACAGCCGTCGGCGTTGGTCGAGAAGGTCAAAGCCGTGGTTCTGGGACATATGCAGTTTGTCGATGCCGAGAAGATGCGCAGAGCCAAACTTCGACGCTTCATGGGAAGCGATTGCTTTCCCGTGTTGCTGGAACTGATGCGCGTGGATACGCTTCGCAGTAACGGCGATTTTTCAGCATGGCATTTTTTGAAGGAGAACTTTGAGGCTTTCAAGTCCGAGCCGGTGTTGCCGAAGCCGTTGGCGCATGGCCGTGACCTGTTGAACTGGGGCGTCGCGGCCGGGCCGAAAATGGGCGCATTGCTTGCAGACCTTTACGATGCGCAGTTGGAAGGACAGGTGGCCACTCTCGAACAGGCTCGGGAATTTGTCGTGAAGCGGCTCTGACCGCGCTTCTTGCGGGCAAGATTGCTTTTTGGTATAAACTTATCAGAAACGGCCAAAGTCCATACGCCGGGATAATGCGGACAACCTGCAGGGTCTGTGAACCTGCGGGATGAGCGCAATGGGCTGTGCCGTCATGAGGTCATTTTGAAGAAACGATCGATCTTTGCGGTTTTAGCGTGTTGTGCGGCCGGGTGTTCTGTCTTTGCTGAGCCTATGAAGCGGCCGGCGACTGAGGCTGCTGTTGCGGATGAAAACCTGACTGCCGCGCAGACGTTGAACGCGTGCACGCAGGTCATTCCGACTGAACGGCTGTTGTTGAAAGGTTCGCTGACGGTGCGTAAATTGCGCGGTATTGTGCTTGCGGAGCAACCGTTCAAATTGCTGATGGACTGGGGCGCGCCGACACCGACGGCCGAGGTCCTGCTGCTTGACGCGCAAGGTACGTCGCTGGTGGAACGTGTCGTGCTGACGCGTCCGGCCGGAAAGCCTGCGCAGATAAGGATGTATGAGGGGCCGGAACAAAAGCCGGTCGAGGCTCCATCCTATGCAGGCCGCATTCGCGGGACGGATATGACGTGGATGGATCTGACGCTCGATTTTCTGTGGTGGAAGGATGTGAGGTTTGACGATGTTCCGCGCGGGGATAGCCACAACGGACGGGATTGTGATGTTCTGGTGACCGTTCCTCCTTCGCCGATCGCCGGATGTTCGGCGGTTCGGGTCTGGGTGGATCGGCAATTGCGGTGTGTGATGCAGGCGGAACAGCTTGACCCGCAGGGAAATCCCGTGCGGAAAATGTGGGTGCAGCGTGTTAAGAAGATGGACGACCGTTGGATGATTCGCGATATGGAGATTGAGACCTTGAACAGTGGACATCGGACCCAACTGTTCGTGGATGACGTTTCCGCACCATGAGTCCTTTTATATTACTGATGAACGGGGTTTTGTTGCTGTTGCTTTTCATGCTCTCGGCTTTCTTTTCGGGCAGCGAAACGCTCTTGTTTTCTCTTTCGCCCATTCAGGTGCAGCGTATCCGTAACCGTAACGCCGTCGCAGGTGCCCGATTGGAACGGTTGCTGGGCGATCCCGCGATGATTCTCTCGACTCTCTTGGTCGGCAATTCGATGGTCAATTTCGCGATCGCCAGCGTCGGCTACGTGGTTATCGACAGCCTGATTCCCCGGTGGAGTGAGGCCATTGCCATTCCTCTCATGACCGTTTCACTGCTTTTGTTCGGGGAGGTCACCCCGAAGCGAGTCGCGCTCAATAACGCTGAACGCCTCGCGCCGTTGTGTAGCCGCCTTTTGTTGTTTTGGCTCTGGTTGCTGCGCCCGTTCAACGTCGTGTTGACGGCCGGTTCAGGGGTTTTCAAAAAATCGTTGCGGCGTGAGCGCCGGGCGCTTTCAAACGATGAATTGCGTACCGTGGTCGAGGTCAGCGAGGAGCAAGGGGTGCTTGATGCCGAGGAGGCCTCGATGGTGGACGGTATCCTGCGCCTTTCCGAGCTGAAGGCGAGCGACGAGATGACTCCCCGTGTGGACATGGTGGGACTGGATTTAGACACGCCGCTGGAGAAACAGCTTGAGATTGCCCGTAAGGCTCATTATCGGCATTTGCCGGTTTACGTGCGGACCCCGGACGCGATCGAAGGGTTTGCGGATGTGGCCCAGTTTCTGTTGGATCCGGTGCATGATGCCCGTAAAGCTTCCTCTCCCGCATTGTTTGTGCCGGAGAATGTTTCGCTGGACGATCTGCTTGTGACGTTCCAGCGCAGCGGCAAGCGCATTGCCTGTGTGCTCGATGAATACGGCGGTACGGCGGGGCTGATCACGCGCGGGGATATTTTGGAGCTGATCGCGGTGCCGGTGGTGAAAGATGAGGAGGGCGTGGACGGCGCGATCCGGCGGGTCCAGGGGGACACGTGGTTGATCGAAGGGACTGTCGGTTTGGATGAGATCAACCGGCGGCTTGATCTCGCGTTGGATGCGGACGACGCGGATCGCATGGCCGGTTGGATTACTTTCCATGCCGGACGTTTGCCGCAGGCGGGACAAGTCGTCGAGGCTCAGGGTTGCCGCGCCACCGTGCGACGGTTGCGGAAGCGCCGCATCGAGGCCGTGCAACTCGAGATTCTTGAACATCCTGAAGAGGCGTTTGCGGATCTTCCCGCAGGCGATGACCTGATGTATGAGAACGCGGAGGAGGACTCCTTGTTGTGAGTGTGGAACTCTACATCTTCGCGATTCCGTTATGTTTTGCGGCCTCGGCTTTCTTTTCGGGAACCGAATCGGGGGCGCTGACGATCAACCATGCCCGGTTGATGCATCTGGTGAGGACCGGTTCGAGACCGGCCAAGATCCTGAGCTCATATCTTCAGAACATGCAGCGTTTTCTGGCTTCGATTCTCGTGGGAAATAATTTGGTGAACGTTATTCTGTCGACCCTTTCGGCGAGCTTGGCCCAACTCTTTTTTCCGGGGCATCGTTTGCTGCAGACGGTGTGGGCTGTGGCCATGGCGTTCATGATGCTGTTCTTTTGCGAGTATTTGCCGAAGCTCTTTTTTACAACGCGTCCGTTGCGTCGCACATTGTTGGCGGTTCGTGTCTTTTATGTGTTCGAAAAACTGCTGACGCCGCTGACGTTGTTGGTGTTGCTGTTCACGGAGTGGATGGTTCCAAAAGGCCGTAAGGGCGCCAATCAGCGTTTTCTCATGACGCGTGAGTATATTCAAAACGTGGTCAGCGACGCTAAGGAAGGGTCGCGGATTACCGCCTTCGAGCGCATGATGATTAACCGCGTGCTGACCTTGCAGTCCCAGACGGCGGCGCAGATGATGACGCCTTTGGCCCGAGTGACCAAAACGACGGACCGGGCGCCGTTGAGCGCCTGTTTCAAATCGGTTCGGGATTCGGGGCACATGCGCTTGCCTGTCTTTAACGAAGACGGCACCCAGTGCGTCGGGGTGCTGAACGTGCTGGACGTGTTGACATCCTCACCTGTTCCTGAGAGCGCTTCGGCGGGCGATTGTATGCGGGAACCGTTTTTTGTCGACGCCGATGTGCGGGCGGACGACGTTCTGCCGCTCATGCGAAAGAACCGCCAGCCGATGGCGATCGTGCGACAATGCGGTCATGATACCGTGTTGGGCATCATTACCGAAGAAAGCGTTTTGCATGCTTTGACGGGAAGCTTGCAGAATGTCGGCGTGTAACTCGGCGTGCCTCAACGATCACCCCATACTCGACAACGTCAGTCGGAACGCGAGCCAGCCGGCGCGCTTTTCAGCGGGATCAACGATGAGATCGCCGCCATGCGCCCGACTGATTTCGCGGGCCAGACTCAGCCCCAAACCGCTGCCGTCGATGCGACGGTTTCGTGAGGGATCGCCGCGATAGAAGCGGTCAAAGAGCCGGTCCCTGTCGATGTTTAGGCCGGGGGGGGGATCATGTTGGCGAGCGTGAGCGTGACGGTTTTCGCATCTTGCCGCAGGCCGCATTCCACGGTGCCGCCTTCGCGGCCGTATTTCACGGCATTGCTGAAAAGGTTTTGGACGACTTGACGGATCAGATCGGGATCGGCCATCACTTCAACGTCCGGGGCGAGCTCTTTATGAAAGGTGAGCCCCGGGGCCAGTACCGGAAAGTCTTCCGTAAGGGCCTCGATCTCATCGGTCAGACAAACGCGCTCAAGCGATAGGCGAAGCTGGCCGGAGTCGCTTTGTGCCAGGAGCAACAGTTTACGGACTATGGACTTTAGGCGTTGGACTTCCTCCAGCAAGTCTGCATACGTCCGCTGCTGGTCCGAGTCGGAGGGTGCGTTTTGCAGTGCCTGATTGAGTTGCCCCTGTAGAATTGTAAGCGGCGTTTTCAGCTCGTGGGCGGCATCGGCGCTGAAGCG
>CAZTDL010000062.1:0-11809 GCA_964612775.1 uncultured Lentisphaeraceae bacterium | reverse complement strand
ATTGAGGCACCCAGTATGAGTCCGGCAACGACACGTTTAACCAGCGAAACACGCAAATAAGAGTGAAGTAAATTCATGTCGACAGCCGCACCTACTACGATTGATCAAGCGCCTGCCTGACTTTTTTGGCGAGGTCGACTGTTGTAAACGGCTTCTGCAGGAAATGAATTCCGGCTTCCAACATGCCGTGATGGGCCATCGCGTCAGCCGTATATCCCGACATAAAGAGCACCCTCATCTTTGGATCACGCGCCTGTAACAGAACAGAGAGTTCCTTTCCATTCATTCCAGGCATAACAACATCCGTCACCAGAAGCTGTATTTCACCCACATGTTTTTCGGCAATCTCAAGCGCCAGCTTCGGCAGCTCAGCAGAGAAAACGCGATAACCGAGTTTCTCCAAGTTTCGCTTCACGATCGACAAGATTACCGTCTCATCTTCGACGACCAACAGCGTCTCGCCTTTACCATGTTCAGGGACACCCACGCCTCCCGCGTTCAAGGGCACCGCCTCGCCGACATGCCGCGGCAAATAAATCGTCACCGTCGTCCCATTGCCCAAGCTGCTTTCCACATCAATGGCACCATTGTTCTGATTGACAATGCCATAAACCGTGGCCAACCCCAGCCCCGTGCCTTTCCCCATCTTTTTTGTGGTATAAAACGGCTCAAAAAGGTGCGCCATCACGTCAGGTCCCATACCGCACCCGGAATCTGTGACGGAAATCGCCACATACTCGCCAAACGCCGTAATCCCCGCATAGTGCGCATTCGACACACGATCAAAAACAACCGAATCGGTTGAAATCTCTATTTTTCCGGCTCCCGCAATAGCATCGCGCGCATTTTGACACAGGTTGTCAAAAATCTGCTTCACCTGAACAAGATCCATTTTGACGGACCACAGATCTTTTTTCGGACGCCAAACGAACTCGACGTTTTCACCCGCCGTTTTGATCAGCGATTCAAGAATGCCGTCCACCACCGTATTCAGATTGAGCACCTGCGGCGAAACGGTCCGTTTCCTGGCAAACGTAAGCAGCTGCTGCGTCAACTCGGCGGCTCCGCGGGTCGCCTGCTGGATGGATATCAGGTCGGGAGAGACGGCATGTTCGTTCCCCAGCAAATCAAGAGCCAGTTCAACGTGTCCGAGAATAATTTGGAGCATGTTATTGAAATCGTGCGCAACCCCTCCCGCAAGCCTCCCCACTGATTCGAGCCGTTGGGCACGCTGCAATTGCTCCGATAAATTTACATGGTCCGTGACATCTCTTTCGACCGACACGTAATTGACAATCTTGTCGGCGGCATCGCGCACTGGTGAAACAGTCGCTTCCACAAAACAAGGCGAACCGTCTTCTTTTTTATAGCTAAAACGTCCCTTCCAACGGTTACCGCCGGAAATGGTAGCCCAAATATCCCCAAAAATTCTTTCATCATGCAAACCATTCTTCAGCACAGAAACATTCTTCCCGATCAGCTCCGAATGGTCCATCTCCGCCAACACCTCGAAACTGGGATTCACAAAGAGAATTGTCCCATCGACACTTCCAACAACAACGCCGTCAGACGTTTGCTCGATAGCGGCCCGCAACCGTTCAAGCTCGTCAGCCACATGTTTACGATCGGTGATGTCATGAACGATTGAATGCAAAAAGTCTCGATCCTTCCATCTCACCCGGCTGGAAAACACTTCCACATCGCGAATAGACCCGTCTGCCAATTGATGATGAAATTCGAAGTGCGCGTCATGTTCAGCCATCGTCTTTTTGATCGAATTTTCCAAGACATCAGACGCGCTCCTATTGATCTGCCGAATATTCATGCGCTGGAGCTGTTCACGAGGCCACCCGTAGTAATCCGCAGCAGCCCTGTTCGCGTCCACAATCGCGCCGGAGTCCGGATCGATGAGCATTTTAACAGCGGCATGATCCTCAAAAAGTTTCCGATAGCTCTCCTCACTCTCCGACAAAGCCGCTTCAACCCGCTTTCTTTTCTGAATTTCAGAAGTCAGTTTCCGATTCCAGATCAACAGGCCCACAAGAATCAAAGCAACCACGGACAGCACTTTCCACCCCAACTGATAATCAAACTCGGGAGTGAACCGCTCCGGTACCCATTTTTTGTAAATGGCAAAACGCTCGGGCTCAGAAATGGAGTCCAGCGCCTTCTGCAGAATACCCGCAAAGATACTCCAATCCTTACGGACCGCCATCGACTGCGCATAGAGATACGCCGACGTACCTGAAATCTTAACGTTATATTGCTTCGATTTGGCACGGTAATAGGATAAAACCAGCATGTTATCCACAAGGGCAAAAGCATCTCCGGTATCGACGCGCTCAACCCCCTCGCGCACAGACGACACCTTGACTTGAATGATCTCGGGATAGTCACGAGCGATCCATTCACTGACCGCGTAGCCCTCAACGACGGCGACTTTCTTCCCTGATAAATCGCGCATGTCGCCGACATAGCTGACATCTGAGCGAGTCAGGATAACGATCGGGGAAGAAAGATAAGGTTTTGTGAACGTTAGAAACCGACTCCGATCCGCCGTCTCCGTCAGACAGGCGGTCATATCAATATCCCAATTTTTCAGCCGCTTGAAAGACTCGTTCCAACTCGCGCTGCTCACACTCACAAACGTGATTCCAAGCCGCTGTCCCAGCAGCTTCACATAATCGGTCGCGATGCCAACGAACGCGCCATGCTCATCTGTAAATTCAATGGGCGGCCAGCCCGGATCTTGCGCCATGCGAATGACGGGATGTTCATGCAACCACGCTTGCTCACCCTCGCTCAGATTCAAAACCGCCTGTGTCCCCGGTGAAGATTGCACAACGTCCGGCACCACAACATTCTCGTGCCGTCCCCCTCCCAGAGCGACCTGTCCCCAACAAGCGATGAACGCAGAAACAGGGATGAGCAAAAGCATCCGCATCAAACGGAGTCTCTGAGCCACATAATATCTCCAACCGATTTGGAGGCAGACTTGTTTACCCGTCACTGTCATCTTGCGAACACTCAACAACAACTGCAAACGCCATAGCTGGCAACCAACTTCAGCATTTCCTTGATTAACACTTTACGCGCGATTTTTGATGATAATCATTATAATGATTTAGGATGCCTTCCACAATAACTGTTTTAAACGTATATCACCCATATCGCGGGGTTGTCCGAAGCGCTGAGTATGCTATACTGTGCCCCTATTCGCGTTAAATTTTTCCGAGGGAAATCAATGCCTGTTTATGACTATGAAGCCGAAAGCCAAGAGAAAAGCTGTCCCTATTGTGCCCAAGGGTTTGAGACCGTCCAGTCCATCAAAGACCCTCACCTGAAAAATTGTCCGAAATGCGGGTCCCTCATCCGGCGTGTCATCACGGCACCCGCTATCGGACGTTCGAAATCCAAGCTAGACGACCGAGCGAAAGCCGCGGGGTTTACGAAGCTCAAGCGGCTTGGTAAAGGTGAATACGAGAAACTGTACTGAGAGGCCACATGAACCTCGCTAATCTGCAAACCCGCAGCCGCATCCTCCACGCCGTACGGGATTTCTTTTATGCCCGTGACTTCACCGAAGCCGAAACGCCCGTGCGTATTCCCGCACCCGCCATGGAAACTCATATTGACGCGCCGCCGTCAGGACAGGCCTGGTTGCGAGCCTCGCCTGAACTTCACATGAAACGCCTACTGGTCGAGGGGTGCACGCGCCTCTTCCAAATCGGGCCTTGTTTCCGAAGCGGCGAGTGCGGCAGGCGCCACAACCCTGAGTTCACTCTTCTGGAATGGTACCGCACCGATGCCGATTACACCGACATTCTGCGGGATACAGAGGCCTTGTTGAACCATGTTTTCAAGACCGTTACGGGTCATTCATCGTTCACCTACGGGGACGTGCAGATCGACCTGGCCCGCCCCTGGCACTGCCACACGGTAAGCGAGGCCTTCAGACGATGGGCCGACTGGGATCCGGCGGAAAACTGGGACCCGGACCGCTTTGACGTCGATCTCGTCGGCAAGGTTGAGCCTGCATTGCCCCAAGACCGTCCCTGCGTGCTGACCGATTACCCTGCGCCAGCCGCATCCCTCGCGCGACTTAAACCGAACAACCGCCAGGTTGCGGAGCGGTGGGAAGTTTATGTCGGCGGGCTTGAGCTCGCCAATGCCTATAGCGAGCTTTGCGACTCATCAGCACAGCGTGCGCGTTTTCTCGCGGCGGCCGAAGAACGCCGTACGCTCGGCAAGGAGGTCTACCCCCTCGACGAACCTTTCCTCACCGCGCTCGAAAAAGGGATGCCTCCCTGCGGCGGCATCGCGCTCGGGATTGACCGCCTCGTCATGCTCGCTTGCGGCGCAACCGACATTGCCGATGTCCGGCCCTTCTGTCAACGACCGGGTGAGCTGTTCTGACCGCTCTCAGTACTTCGACAGATATTTACTCATCAGCTTCGTCATGCGTGTCTCGAACCACGGCGTCACCTTCCAGAAATCACGCAGATCGAGATACTCGCTGACGGCCCCGGACTGCCCGGGCTTCACGCAAAACTCGGCCTTGATCAGAATGTTGCGCGCAGTCGCTTCGGCGGTCACGAACTCAATCACGTTCACGCGAAATCCCAGCACACGCAAGATTTGCGCACGAAACGTGTCGGTCAGCAAATCGGCCAGCCGTTCCCGCAAAATGCCGTGGCGCAGCATCGCCTGCATCGCCCCACCCTCTTTCAACGTCTTGTGCAGTTCGTGCTGACAGCACGGCGCACAAAGCAGATAGCGACACTTCCATTCGATACCGCGCGCCAACGCCTCGTCGGTCGCCGTGTCGCACGCGTGAAGGCTCAGAAGCAGATCGGGCTCAAAGGGCGGCTCGCTGGTCGCAATATCTCCCTCGATAAACGTGACACGGTCAGCCACATCCAGATTGGCCGCCAGCTGCCGAGCTGTCGCGACCACATCGCCTTTCCTATCAATACCGCACACCTGCACATCGAAGCCGCGCACCTGCGTCAGATAGAAATACACCGCTAAGGTCAGGTAGGCACGGCCACACCCGCAATCCACAATGTTCAGCGTCTTCTCCGGCTTCTCGGTAATCACCGAGTCGATCGCCTTTAGAAACTCGTTCACCTGATCGTATTTGCCGCGCATCGACGCCTTGATCCGTCCATCCGCATCCGCAATCTCGATGGCTTTGAGCAACGCCGAGGAATCAAACGACGTTAACGGCTGACGCTTGACGCGGTCGTGCCCAGGCTGCTCATCGACAATACGCGCCATTTTTCCGCTGCGAGACTCCAGCGACTTGCCTTTTTTCGTGATCCGCACGTGCAGATCGCCCGACGCTGTCATCAGATGCAGCTCGCGCGGCCCCACCTGACTCAGCATCTCCTCCAAGCCCACCTGCGCGGCCTCCAAATCAAGATTTCTAACCTTGGTCTGGCCCTCGTCGATCATCTCGCCCTGAAAACGCTTTTCGCCCTTAATGACGACCGGGCGGAAACTGATGCGAAACGTGCTGCCCCCTCGACGCACCACCTGCGTGATTTTCATAAAGCCAGCATCCTCAAACACCCGTTTTCGGATTTCTTCAGCCAACGCCACTGGCAAATCTGTTCTCGCCATCCCATACCTCCATTTATTAACTTTAGCCGACGCTCATAAAGTTACAAAAAAACCCAATAAAACCGGTGTTTTACTGGGTTAAAAATTGGGGCGAAAGACGGGATTCGAACCCGCGACCCGCAGATCCACAATCTGCTGCTCTAACCAACTGAGCTACTTTCGCCATGAAAAAAAGTGGACTAAGGATACCAAACGGAGCTTGAAATGCAAGCGCGACTTTAGACGATCTCCGTTTTTTCATGGTCGACTATTCGCGATTATCGATTTCTCTGCGGCGTACCGCGGACAATGCAGTTGCGAACAGAGTCAGACACATACACGTTGCCGTCGCGGTCAACAACCAACCCAGTAACCAACCATCCGCTCCCTCCCATAACTAATCCGCTGCTGCCCAGACGGCTCACCCGGCCCTTGGGTGTCATTTTCCAAATGACATGCTTTTCGCGATCCGCAACGTACCCGTTGTCGGCCCCGTCAAGCGCGATACCGTCGAGTCGTCCGAACGTCACCCCCGGATCACGCAATGTCGTGACCGTACCCTCAGGCGTGATCTTGCGGATCTTGTTGTCATCAGCGACAAACACACAGCCGGCGTGATCCACAGCCAACGCGATCGGCAACATGAAACGCGCCCCGTTCCCTCGGCCATCAAAACATCCCTGATTGCCGGCACGTCCCGCAAAAGTCGTGACCCTACCGTCAGCCGCCATTCTCCGAATCGTGTAGTTATTGTGGTCCGCCACATACACCGCTTTTGAGGTTTTATCCACCGCCACTCCGGGGATGAAGCTAAAGCGGGCAGCCCCTCCGATTCCATCCGTGTCGCCACGCTGATTCATGCTTCCCGCCAAACGCCGCACCGTGCCATCCGCCCCCAACATCCACAACACATGCGCGCTGTCCGTCACCAGACACTCGGAATCGTCCCTCACAGCGATCCCGATGGGAGCCACCATCCGATCCCGCGTGTTCGGCAACGTAGACACCACACCTTCCCGTGTGATTTTTCGCACGGTGTTGTCACAGCCGTCAACGACATATAGCGTATGATTGCCATCGGTTGCGAGCCCCTGCGGTGCCCGCAACCGCGCGTCACAGCCTCGACCATCATCGGCGCCCGGTTCGCCCGGCTGTCCGACAAAAACCTGCCACGCATACGGCTCACTCGGAACGTTCCCGCCGCAACGCTCAGAGGCGGCATCCGTGCGGTTTCCGACAGATCGAACGAAGAGAGGCCGATCTCCCCCGCAAAAAAAACCGGCAACGATCCGGTTATTACAGGCATCCGCGACATAGACCACACCGTCACTATCAACCGCCAAGCCCGAAGGTTGCGCGAAACGTGATTCGGGTCCGAAACCATCGATCCCTCTCATTTTATTCGGCGCGCCGCCCACGCTCGTGACCTCACCCTCAGGCGTCACCATGCGGATCATATGGTTATCTCTGTCCGCCACCAGCAGATTTCCTGTCAAATCAAGCGCCAAGGCGGCCGGTCCGTTAAAACGGGCCTGTGCGCCTTTGCCGTCAGAATATCCTTTCATTCCAGAACAACCAGCCAAAGTCACAACCTCGCCGCCGGGGATGATTTTCCGGATCGCATGGTTGCCCGTGTCGGCCACATAGACATGATCTAACGTATCCACGGCAACCCCTGTCGGACCATTAAATCGCGCGGTTGCGTTTACGCCGTCGGCATGCCCCTGTTTCCCAGCGCACCCAGCAAGCGTTGTCACCACTCCCTTGGCCGTTACTTTGCGAACCGTATGATTACCGCAATCGGCGACATACACGTTGCCGAGACTATCGAGCGCGACACCGGAAGGAGAAGAGAAGCGAGCTTTTATACCCGTGCCGTCCGCAGAGCCACTGTTGCCGGGGCTCCCGGCCAGCGTCACAACAGAGCCATCGGATGCGATTTTTCGTATGGTGTGATTCCCAGCGTCCGCGACATACAGATTACCCGCACGATCTTGCGACGCGCCACACGGTCCGCTGAACCGAGCCGCATTTCCCTTGCCGTCATCGCACCCCGCGGCCCATGCGCGTCCAGCCAACGTTGTGACCACGCCGTCAGGCGATATTTTACGGATGACCTGCGTAAAACGATCAGTCACGTAAACGTTCTTTTGCCGATCAACCGACACGCCGGTTGGCCGGTTGAAGCGAACATCCGCCCCGCAACCATCCGCATAGCCATGCCGACTCGCGCAGCCCGCCCAAATAGAGACACCGCCTAAAGTTGTGATGAGGCTGACGGTTTGAGCATCGTTGTCAGACACAGCCAACCGTCCAATGCGATCCACCGCCACGCCGCGTGGCGAAGCAAACCGCGCCGCACTGTTCGTTAGACTCGACACCACGCCCTCCGATGTCACCTTACGGATCAACGGGCACCCCGCATCCGTGACGTAGAGATTACCCAACGGATCGACGGACACACTTTGCGGCGCAAAAAAACGCGCAACGCCGGGAATACCGTCCGTCACCCCCGTCTTACCTACGCTTCCCGCCAGTGTGCTCACCGTTCCATCCGCCTTGATTTTCCGTATCACCGAGTTTTCGGTATCCGCCACAAACGTCAAACCGGCCGCATCCACAGCGACATCACGCGGCGAACGGAATCTCGCCGCGCTTCCTTTGCCATCGGCAAAACCACCCACCGTTCTGCCGCTCCGCATTTCGCTCTTGCCGGCCGTCGTCGTCACGATTCCTGACGGCGTAATCTTTCGAACCGTATGATTCCCCGTGTCAGCCACAAACACATTGCCGGCACCGTCCACGGCAATCCCTGACGGCGAATGAAAACGCGCGTCGCGGCCTGCGCCATCGGCATTGCCCCAATCACCGGGACAACCGGCAAACGTTGTGACAACGCCCTCCGATGTCACCTTGCGGATAACATGGTTGCCACTGTCGGCGACATAGACATAACCGTCCGAGGCGACAGCCACATCCATCGGACGATCAAAACGCGCGGAATTCCCCGTCCCGTCATTGTTGCCGGGCTCTCCGACACATCCAGCCAGCGTCATCACGTTACCGTCCGGC
This sequence comes from uncultured Lentisphaeraceae bacterium, assembly GCA_964612775.1. Lineage (GTDB taxonomy): Bacteria > Verrucomicrobiota > Kiritimatiellia > RFP12 > UBA1067 > DAOPZC01. The sequence continues at coordinate 3,133 of CAZTDL010000062.1, read as the reverse complement.
GAAACCTTCCTGATCACATAGTTGTAGTAGTCCGCCACATAGAGATTCCCGAACGAATCGAAGGCCACACCAAGCGGTTGGCAAAAGCGAGCCTCGCATCCTTTGCCATCCACATTTCCCAAACCGCCCAGCTGTCCTGCAAATGTTTTCCACGCGTATCCATACCGGGAGGAAACGGCCTGCATATCAGCAGCAGGCTGTCGCGCCGGCACCGTGCAACCGACAAAAAGCAAGGCAGATGAAAAAAGAGAAAAAATGATTATTCGTGCCATCGCACAACCTATGGAATGACAAACATCATACCGCTTCATACACATCCCCTTTTGACCTCACTTAACCGATAAACGCAGAAGGACTGGATCCAATGGCGTCAGCTTACAGACAAGCCGACCGTCACCCTTGTTTTCAGGAGCCAGACCAAATTCGGCCACAACGGTTTGAAAAACCTCGGAAACGGTAAGGGTCGCGGACACGGATTCATTTGCGCCGTTGACGACCAGCAGATAAACCGCATCGCCTAAACGCCACACACGCATCTCGACCGAAGAGGGCCCGTCACAGGTCACCGTCGGAACGGGTTCAACGGAAAGGATAACAGGCAGATATCGCTTAATCTCATTCGCCATGGCACACACGTCCGCCCAGCGCGTATCGAACGGGTCACGGTCCGACATTTTCAATAAATCAAAAAAAGAATAATACACGAGACCGTTTGCGCCTGCGGCAATGCATTGCCAAGACATTGCCCTCATCTCCGCCAACGTTGGCGCACGCGTTTTCTCGCGTGCCTCGCCTTGGCGATACGCGCCCCAGTCGAACACCTGCGGCACCTGCCACACCGCTCGTGTGCGATAGCTCAGATCGCGCGTGCTGCGCGTCCACGTCAAAGCCATTCCAACCGGTTTTTCTGGCAATGGATAAGGATCGGTGCCAACAACATCAAACGTTTGAAGATAGGCATCGATCTGATCATATTGATAGAGATCCGCCCAAGTCGGATGATCCGGATCAAGATCTTCCATCAGGCGTTGGCGAGCCGCAAGCCTATCGACCATGCTCACAGGCAACTCGTCATTGGTGTACCATGCGATAAGAGCCGGATGATTGCGATGCAACGCCATTCGACGCTTGATCTCGGCGACCTCGTTTTCCTCAGTCTTCATACCGGCCGGTGCCCAGCGCGTGCCTGAATAGAAATCCTTTATCGAATAAATCACCTTGAGACCGTGCGCGTAGCAAGCATCCATCTGATTCGTGGTGGGGCTACCGTACGGCATCAGGCAATTGAAAGGGCCTTTCGCATAGATATCCAACTCCTTATCTTTCACACCAGACCAATACATGCCAAGAGGAAAGAAAGGTTTGTTTTCCACAATTAAGCGGCGATGCGCATCGATATAGACTTTTCGCTCCGGCAGTTTTTCCACACGGCTCAATTTCATTGCGACAGACTCCTTGGCGGCACCGTCTTTACGCGAAAGCGTGAAGAGGACGTCATACTCGCCCACAGGCAAAGTCGACGCATCAATCTTCAGCACCGCACGATCAGAAGTCAGCGTGTCGGGTCTTGCATGACGCACAACGTTGCCATCTGCCGTTTTCAGCGCAAAAGCGCCATCGACCTCCAGAGGATTCACGCCGCACGGATCCAACGCCAGTCCGGCTGTGATCGTCAGAGGTCCGGCTGCAACAGTGTGCCGATAACACGACGCACTCAGCGCGCTGATCATCGGGGGATAGAAACGCGTCACCTTGAGATCATCGAACCAAGCTTTGCCCGTCATTCCTTTTCTCACATAGGGTGCGACTGAGACGCGTGTCGCATGAGTGGGTATCAGACGTGTAACCCCGTGCACGCGTTGCCAACCTTCACTCGTCCCGCACACGCCCTCCGCATAGGCCCCCCCCCAAATATTGATTATCCGCATACCATTCCAAGCAAACGGTCGCACCTGACTCGCTTCCTTTCAGATTCTCAGTCTTGACCCACACCTCGTAGGCGTAACAACAGCCACGCTGCACATCCAGTTTCTGTGAGGGAAACGAGTAAAAATCGGGATCGTCGTTCTCGAAAACAAGGCCCCTTGAGCCATTGCGACCGACCTTGTCGGCAAAATGATAAACCGGCTTACGCTCAGTCCACGCCACGGTCCCTCCCTGCGGATCGGTCTGTTCAAACCCGTGATTCAGCACCTTATTATTATCTTCTGCTACAGCCATCGATCCAGTAACGATCAATGCCCCCAGCACCTTCGATTGGATAAATTTCATGTTACTCCCTTATTCGATACTCGTGTTTATCATACACGAAAGTCTCTTATGGCGAAAACCGTTTTTCGCATTGCAATCCGAACGTGAAAACAGGAAACTGTTCGCACGTATGGAACAGCCAGTGACAATCAAATACTTCAAGTCCCGCTTTAACTGGCGTGACGTTGCTGATGCGGCAAGGACCACCATTCGCATGGCGGAAGGTGAGAAGGAACCCAGTCATTCATGGAAGAGGCGTATTTTACTTTCCGAGCACTCGCCGATCCGACAGATGACCTTCAAATGGAAATGGATGGACCTTAAGTATTGGGTGAGCGTCCACTTTGTGCGCCACAAAATCGGCATCGAGCACTTTGTCAGCACGCAACGCACCGACCGAACCGGCGTAAACCGTGACGAGACGCCTCAGTCAGCGCCTGTCAATCATGAGTGTTTCGCCAACGCGCAGGCGCTGATCTTCATTTCTCGCAAACGGCTCTGTCGACAAGCCTCTCCCGAGACCACCTCAGCTTGGAATTTGGTTCTCGACGAGGTCAAGAAATGTGAGCCCGAACTCTACAGCGTATGCGTGCCGGAGTGCGTCTACCGAGGTTTCTGCCCTGAATTCAAAAGCTGCGGCTATGCTGCCACGGACGCCTTCCAGAAAGCGCTGACCGCATATCGTGAGGGTGATGCAACCTCCGTGCGGTAACGCGTACAAAAATTTACTCAAGCGAAAAGGCCCGCAGGCACAAATTCAGTGCTGACGGGTCTTTCTAATTTACGTTTTCGCCGCCGGGCAAGCGGAGAGGCCCGCCGCCGATGAGCCGCGGAGGACGGGAGCGCGCGGCGCGCGGGGCGAAAAGGGCAAAAAAGAAGGGGG